>JAKOQD010000113.1 GCA_029778515.1 Actinomycetes bacterium | reverse complement strand
CGGCCTTGATGAAGCCCTTCTGGAAGTCGGTGTGGATCACACCGGCCGCCTCGGGGGCGGTCGCACCCTTGCGGATCGTCCACGCGCGCGACTCCTTGGGGCCGGCGGTGAGGTAGCTCTGCAAACCCAGGGTCTCGTAGCCGACCCGAGCCAGCACGTCCAAGCCGGGCTCCGTGATGCCCATCTCCACCAGGAACTCGCGGGCCTCGTCCGGCTCCATCTCGACGAGTTCCGACTCGATCTTCGCGTCCAGGAAGATGGCTTCCGCGGGCGCGACCAGCGTCCGCATCTGCTCGATCAGCGCAGTGTCGGTGAGCTCGTCGGAGTCACAGTTGAACACGTAGAGGTACGGCTTGGCGGTCAGGAGGAACAGCTCGCGCAGCGGCTCCAGGTCGAGGCCGGCCGCGTGCACCCCGATGCCGGAGTTCAGCACCGCCTGCGCCTCCTGGAAGGCGATAAGGGTTGGCTGGCGCTCCTTGCGGATCCGGGCCTCCTTCTCCACCCGGGGCAGTGCCTTCTCAATGGTCTGCAGGTCGGCCAGGATCAGCTCGGTGCGGATCGTCTCGATGTCATTGCCCGGGTTCACCGCGCCATCGACGTGGGTCACATCCGGGTCGCGGAACACCCGCGTGACTTGGCAGATCGCGTCCGCCTCGCGGATATTGGCCAGGAACGCGTTGCCCATCCCCTCGCCCTTGGACGCGCCCTTCACGATGCCCGCGATGTCGACGAAGCTCACCGTCGCCGGGATCGTCTTCTCCGAGCTGAACAGCTTCGCCAGCACCGGCAGCCGCTCGTCCGGCACCCCGACCACGCCCACGTTCGGCTCGATGGTCGCGAACGGATAGTTGGCCGCGAGCACGTTGTTGCGAGTGAGCGCGTTGAACAGGGTGGACTTGCCCGCGTTGGGGAGTCCGACGATGCCGATGGTGAGAGCCACGTCGGCCTAGCTTAGTGGTCACCAGCGTGGAGGCTTTTCCACCGAAGTCGGTGGGGAATCCTCCGCGTTATCCACAGGGTGCGGTTCTCCTGACGCGATTCGGCCGATGTTGCCGACAGTGTGGGTGTGATTCCACGAACCCGGCTGCCCGAACCCCTGCTCCAGTTGGCCGCGGCTCAGGCAGGCGTTCTCTCCCGGGAGCAGGTGCTGGCATTCGGCATCACGGATCGCGTCGTCGATCGACTGGTCACCCAAGGCACCTGGCGGCGGGTCACGCGGGGTGTGTTCGCGGCGAGCGCGGAGACCTGGCTTCAGCTGGCCTGGGCCGGTGTCCTGCTCGGTGGGACCAGCGCGATCATCGGCGAGCGGTCGGCGGGCTACCTCCACGGAATCGAACGCAACCCTCCCGACCAGGTGACCATCTTCGTTGGCCGAGGTGGACGGGTCGAGCGCGACGACCGCTGGCGGTTCCTCCGCTCCGATCGCCTCGGGGTCAAGGAGCCGCCACGGACCCGACTGCCCGAGACCGTGGTGGACGTCGCCGGCGCCTGCAGCGACGACGAGCTCACCGCGATGCTGGCCGAGGTCATCGCATCTGGGCGAGCGCGGCCCGAGGACATCCTCCGAGTTGTTGCGTCGCGCTCCCGGGTGGCGAATAGGAAGTTGTTGACCGAGATCCTCGGCGACGTAGCGGATGGGACCGACAGCCCGCTCGAACGCCGATACCTGCACAGTGTCGAACGTGCGCACGGTCTACCGCGTGCCGAAAGACGCCGTCGACCAGCGCAGCGTTTCCGCACCGACGCCTGGTATCGCGCGTTCGGCTTGATCATCGAACTCGACGGCGCCGCCTACCATCGCGGGAACGCCCGATCGACCGACATGACCCGGGACAACCTGCACCAACTGAATGGCATCACCACCCTGAGATTCACCTGGACCCATGTGGTGGGACGCCCATGCGCGGTTGCCCGCCAGGTCGCCGTGATGCTTGCCCGGAACGGCTGGTCGGGCGAGCTGCGAACCTGTCCCCGCTGTTGTGCGGAGGATTTCGCACCGTAGTCGGTGGACAATCCTCCACGTTGATTACAGGTCGGCGCCCGCGAAGTGCGCGCCCAGAGCGTCTGCCAGCCATTTCGGGTCGTTCACACCGCACAACTCGCGGGCCGAATGCATGCTGAGCAGCGGAATTCCGACGTCAACGCTCTCGATGCCCAGCCGGGTCGCGGTCAGCGGACCGATCGTTGAGCCGCACGGCACCGAGTTGTTAGAAACGAACGGCTGCGTGGGGACACCGGCCGCACGACACGTCCGCAGCCAGCGCGCGGTCGACGGGCCTTCGGTCGTGTAGCGCTGGTTCGCGTTCACCTTCAGCAGCGGCCCGGCGTTCACCACCGGACGGTGGTCGGGGTCGTGCAACTGCGGGTAGTTCGGGTGCAGCGCGTGCCCCGCGTCCGCTGAGACCACGAACGACCGCGCGAACGCCCGGGCCAGGTCGTCGTCCGTCCAGCCCAGCGAACCAGCGATCCGGCGCAGCACGCTCTCCAGGAACGGTCCGGACGCGCCGCTGCGCGTCTCGCTGCCGATCTCCTCATGGTCGAAGCAGGCCAGCACCTGGACCTGGTCGGAGGCGTCCGCGGCCAGCAGCGCGGCCAGGCCAGCATGCACGCTGGACAGGTTGTCCAGCCGGGCGGACGCGAAGAACTCCCCCGCGACCCCGATCACCGCAGGTGGCTCGGTGACCGCGGCGAACAGGTCGTGGCCGTCGATCTCGTCACGATGCAGGTCGAGAATCCCGGCGACGGCGGAGAGTAGATCGACCGAAGCCGTGCCGAACACCGGCTTGAGGTGAACCTGCTTGTCAAGGCGAAGACTGTCGTTCACGCTCCGATCCAGGTGCGGCGCCACCTGCGGGATCCGCAGCCAAGCGGGGGTCGATACGATATGGACGGCGCCGTCACGGCTGACGACCCGCCCGGCAAGCCCGAACTCGCGATCAAGCCAGGAGTTGAGCAGCGGCCCGCCGTAGACCTCCATGCCCGCCTGCGACCAGCCGAACGCATAGGCCGACGGTTCCGGCTTGAGCTTGAAGCCGGGTGAATCGGTGTGCGCGCCGACGATCCGGAATCCGACCGGCCCGGTCGTGACCGCCGAACGCCAAGCGATGATCGCGCCGTCACGAATGACGTAGCGGGCACCCTCCGCCTGCCACGGATCAGCTTCGAGTTGCTCGGTGAAGCCGGCGGTCCGGAGCCGGCGCGCGACCTCGGCGGCCGCGTGGTAGCTGGACGGGGATGCGGTTACGAAAGCAGCCAGGTCGTCGATGAACATGCGCCCAAGTGTGCACCTTCCGCGGATCTGCGCTGACTGTGGCTGAGCGCACCACGGACGGTGGGCCGAGCCACAGTGAAGGCTTCTGGACGACGGTTTGCAGGCCGCTGCGTGGCGGTTGGCAGAACTGTCAGTGCGGGCAGGCAAGATCATTGCCATGGAGT
>JAKOQD010000112.1 GCA_029778515.1 Actinomycetes bacterium | reverse complement strand
GGTGCTGCTGATGGATGAGCCCTGCTCAGCGCTCGACCCGATCTCCACGCTCGCGATCGAGGACCTGATCAGCGAACTCAAGGAGAAGTACACGATCGTGATCGTGACCCACAACATGCAGCAGGCCGCCCGGGTCTCGGACGTGACCGCTTTCTTCAACATCGCCGGCACCGGCTCCCCCGGCCGCCTGATCGAGTCCGGCCCTACCGACAAGATCTTCTCCGCTCCCGACATCGCCGCCACCGAGGACTACATCTCCGGCCGCTTCGGCTGAGCACCCCCGTCCACGACTCCAGGGTCAGCTCCCGTGGCTGGCTAGGCTTAGCGCGTGAGCAACGCTGGTTGGTATCCGGACCCGGGCGGCCAGCCCGGCATGTACCGCTATTGGACGGGCACCGAGTGGACGTCCGCCATCACGGCCAATCCGGCCGGCACCCAACCACCGTCCTATTCGTCGGGGCAGCCGGCTGGTGTCCCTGGCCAGGGACGCAAGCGCGGCGCGACCGGCTGGTGGCTGGGTGGCCTCGCGGCTCTGGCCGCTGTGGTGGTGGCGATCTGGTTCGTGGCGCAGTCGTTCGGCACCACCGGCGGGATCCTCGGCGGCGACGATCCGACCACTCCGGGCGGTGGCGCCACCCAGTTGATCTGCCCACCCGGCGACAACAGCACCGCGTCGGCTCCGCCTGCCGGTGAGCCGGGCTGGACCACCGGTGGACGGCTCTCTTTCCCAACGCTCGGCGACCCGTGGACAACCGGGCACGACTACGAGGTGCCCTACGGCTCGGTGGCCACCGTGCAGACGGTGCTCGACCAGGACAATTACGACGGTCGGGGCAACTCGTGGGTGGCCAGCGTGCTGGTCAGCGACCTCTACGTCGGCGACGGCTTCGCCAGCCCCAAACAGGGCGCTGAGATCGTCCTGAAGTGCGTGCTGGGCAAGTACTACGCGGACACGATCGTCACCCAGAACCCGATCAGCAGCGCAAAGCATGACGTGGACGGCCACAGCGGGTGGCTGATCGAGACCGACCTCAGCTTCAGCATCTCCAACCTCAACGCGACCAGCGAACGCGTCCTGCTGTTGGTGGTGCAGACCGGCACCGAGGAGTACGGCCTGTTCTATGCGTCCGTCCCGAACACCCTCGACCACCTGATGCCGGACGCGCGTCAGGCGTTGGCCAACCTACGAGTGGAAGCCTGACCGCAAGCGTTCCCGGAGCCTGACGACGGGCGTGAGCCTAGAGATGGTTCTTGAGCCTGACGTAGGGGCGAGCTCAGCCGCAGGACACGATGCCGAGGCCCTGCTTCATTCGCAGCACCCGGGCAACAGATCGCGTGACCTGCTCGGCGAAGGCTTCATCCTTGCCGGCTTCGACCTTGACCGCGTCCACCATCGGGCCGACCAGCGCGGGCGAGGCGTTGATCACCACGTCCCCGCCGGCGGAGAGGAAGCGCAGCGCGCGCTGCCCTGCGGGGATCTTGGACACCGAGACTGCGGCGCCGAGGTCGTCACTGATCACCACGCCGTCGTAGTCCCAGTCGCGCAACAGGCCGATCACCTTCGGCGAGAACACGGCCTGGTTCTTGGCATCGATCTTGGAATAGCGAGCCGAGGAGATCATCACCGCGGCCACGCCGGTCTCGATGGCGGTTCGGAACGGGAGCAGCGAGGCGCTGTCGGCAGTGGTCACATCGTCCACCACACCGGACGCGTGATCAGTGTTGCCGACCACCTCGCCGAGTCCTGGAAAGTGCTTCACCGTGGTACCGACAGCAGCGGCGGAGTAGCCGTTGATCACCGCCCGCACTTTCTCCGCAACGAGTTCGGGGGCCGACCCGAAGCCCCGATTCAGCTTGCCGATCGGGGCGTTCGACTTCACCTTCTTGGCCGGTACTACGTCAGCCACCGGGGCGAGGTTCAGCTGGACGCCGGCCTCGATCAACTCGACGCCCCAGTTGCGGGCTCGCGCCTGGAGGCTGTCCAACGGCAACTCGGCCTGCTTGGTCGCTGAAGGAATCTTGCGGAACCCGGTGCCGGTGAGCCGCTGCACCACCCCGCCCTCCTGGTCTACGGACAGCAGCATCCCCGCGTCCGGCACCAAAGCGGTGAGTTCCGCGGCCAGCGCAGCCGTGTCCGCGACGCCACCGGACTGGTTGCCGAGCAGTACCACCGAGCCCAGTTGATAGCTGGTGATCGCCTTCCGCTCGGCCGCGTCCAGCCCGTCGGTCACACCCACCATGATCAGCTGCCCGATCCGGGCGTCCAGCGACATCGCCTGCGCCTCAGCCAGACAGAGTTCCAGTTCCGGCTCGTCGGACGGGGTAGGCGGCTCGCTCTCCTCCGGCTGGACCGAAGCGGACGCCGTCGGCGCCGGAGTGGGCGTGGTCGGCACCGACGTTGGCGTGGTCGGCGACGGCGGCTCGGACGGCCTGTCCGGCGGCATCACCGAGCACCCCGCCAGCAGCGCGGACCCCGCCAGCGCCGCGAGTCCAGCGACCAAGCATCCGCGCCAGCCCGTCCGCCGCCTCACCCAACTTCCGTCCCTTTCGGGAGCGAAGTTTGAGTTGATGGCTGGGATTGGACGCATTACAGGTCCAGCGCCAGCACGGCGTTCTCGACGACCTCGGTCAGCGCCGGGTGGATCCAGTACTGGCCGCGGGCCATGGTGGCGGCGGCCAGGCCGGTGGCCATCGCCTGGATCAGCGGCTGGATCAGATTGGACGCGTCCGGGCCGATGATGTGGGCTCCCAGCAGCTGTCCCGTCCCGCGATCTGCGATCACCTTGGCGAAATGGTCGGTGTCCTCCATCGCCCAGCCGTAGGCGACCGAGCCGTAGTCGCGGACGCCGACCACGTAGTCGCGTCCCTGCTGGCGGCAGTCGTCCTCGGTGAGCCCGACGGTCGCGACCTGTGGCCCGCTGAACACCGCCATGGGGATGAACCTGTGGTCACTGCTGCACAGGTCGTCCGGATGCAGGAGATTGTGCTGCACGACCCGGGCCTCGTGATTGGCCACATGCTTCAGCTGCCATGGCGAACTGACGTCACCGAGCGCCCAGATCCCGGCGGCGGAGGTGCGCTGGTGCTCATCGACCACCACGTAGCCGTCGGCGCCGACCTCGACACCCGCCTTTTCGAGGTCGAGGGTGTCGGAATTCGGCACTCGCCCCGTAGCGAGCAGCAGTTGCTCGGCC
>JAKOQD010000111.1 GCA_029778515.1 Actinomycetes bacterium | reverse complement strand
GTCGCTCGCGATCTGAAATACCGTTCCTACTCCACCGACTTCGGGTCGCTGGAGCGCGAGTTGCGGGGTGGTGAGTCCGACGACCCGGTCGCCGAGCTGGCCATCGAGGTTGAGGACGACCAGTACGGTGACCTCGCCGATCGCTACTCCGACGACGAGGACGAGCCCTTCCGCCGTATCGGCTGATTCCGCTCTGGCTGGGCGTCCACCCTGCCGGTGCCGTCGAACCGCCACTGACTGGCTGCCAACGAACTGAGCAGCGCTCGGTCGTGGCTGACGAACAGCAGCGTGCCGGAGTAGCCGGTCAGGGCCGCCTCCAGCTGTTCGATCGCTTCGACGTCGAGATGGTTGGTGGGCTCGTCGAGTACGAGGACGTTGACCTCCCGTTGCTGCAGGACGGCCAGCGCCGCCCGGGTACGCTCGCCCAGCGAAAGCGTGTCGCAGGCGCGCTGGACGTGTTCGGCGCCGAGTTCGAACTTGGCCAGCAGCGTGCGAGCCGCCCTGCGGCCGGTCGCACCTCCGTGCCCGATCAACTCCTGGACGCGATCCAGCAGCGACACCTGGCCGCTGATCAGCGTCCGCCCCTGATCGAGGCTGCCGACCCGGGTGCGGGTGCCCCACGAGATCCGTCCGCTCGCTGGCCGGCGCGCGCCGAGCAGCGCGCTCACCAGCGTGCTCTTGCCGGAGCCGTTGGGCCCGACCAACGCGATCCGGTCGCCGCGGACCACCTGCGACGAGACCGGGCCCAGCCTGAATTCGCCGTTGGTGACCACCACCTGGTCGAGTGTGATCACGACCTCGGCCGAGGCCGGCGCCTCGGCGATGGTGTAGCGGAGCTCCCACTCCCGGCGTGGCTGCTCGATCTTGGGCAGGCGCTCGGCGGCGTCACGGGCGCGGGCCGCACGCTGGTCCATACGTCGGGCCTGGTCGCCGGCGTGCTTCTTGGCCAGCTGCGAGTGCGGCTGCAGGTTCGCCGCCTTCGCCCGTCCGGTGGCCGCCCACTCGTTCTGCCGCCGAGCACGGTCGACCAGGGCGTCCCGACGCTCGGTGTAGGTGACGTACGCCGCCTCTGCCTGCGCGCGGGCCAGTGCCTTTGCCTGCCGGTACTGGGTCCAGCCGCCGGAGTAGGTGTTGACCGCCTGCTGATGCAGGTCGAGTTCGACCACCGACGTGGCCACGTCGTCGAGGAACGCGCGATCGTGCGAGGCGATCAAGACGGGGGAGCGCTGGCCGGTGACGAAACCAGTCATGGCTTTGAGCCCGGCCGCGTCCAGGTTGTTGGTCGGCTCGTCCAGCAGCAGGACGTCGTACTGGCTGACCAGGATGGACGCCAGCGCGACCCTGGCCGCCTGCCCGCCGGAAAGGGTGCCGAGCGGACGGTCCAGCGCAGGTTCGAGGCCGAGTTGGTCGAGCGTGGCCGCGAGCCTGGTTTCGAGATCGGCGCCGCCAAGCGCGAGCCAGCGTTCGAGGGCATGCGCGTAGTCGTCGGGATCCCCGCCGTCGGCCAGGGCGGCGGCGGCACGCTCGAAGCGGACGCCGGCCGGCCCGACACCGGTGCGGCGAAGGGCGTAGTCAAGGGCAGATTCCTTGGGCTCGGGCAGCGACTGCGGCAGGTAGCCGATCGTGGCGTCCATTGGGGCGAGCCGGACGGTACCCGCGTCCGGTTGATGCTCGCCGGCGAGGATGCGTAGCAGGGTGGTCTTGCCGGAGCCGTTCGGCCCGACCAGGGCGGTGACGCCGCTGGCGAGGGTCAGCTCAAGACCGGAGAACAGCGGACGCGCGCCATAGGACGCGGCCAGGCCGGAACAGAACAGGGACGCAGACACGGAACTTCCTCAATCGCTGGTTGGACAGGGCGAGAGGTCAGTTCCACATACGTCCAGCGTGACCCGAGAGACGCCGCCGAGTCAATCCGGAGCCGGTGTCGTTGGGGCCGCGGCCGGACAAAATGCCCTGTCGATTGCCGTTCCGGCCGCTCTTCACGGCTATCTGACGATCTACAGGGCGTTTTGTCCGTGATCTCCCGTACGGCCCGCGCGGCTGGCAGATTGGGAACCGTGATCGCGAGAGAGCTGGCAGCGGCTTTCGCGACATCGGACGCGAGCGTCGGATGGTGCTGGGCGCCGAGACCGAGTTCATCGTGATGGAACTGGCGCCCACCGGAGTTCAGTAGCGCCGGGCGACGCGCACGGCCTGTTCGCCGTAGCTGCCGCCGAAGAGCGCGGCGTGCACCAGCAGCGGATGCAGTTGGTGCAGCCCGATCAGGTCGCGCCAGCCGGACGGCAGCCACTGGCTCGCGTCCGCGTAGGCGGCGAGAGCCTCGCTCAGGTAGGGCAGGCCGAAGAGCTCGAGCATCGCCAGATCGGTGATCCGATGGCCACCATGTGCGGCCGGGTCGATCAGGGTCGCCGAATCGCCGCTGAACAGGACATTGCCGGCCCACAGGTCGCCGTGGATCCGCGCCGGCGGCGCCGCATCATCGAACTCGCCGGACGCAAGCCGCTCAGCCAGCGTTTCGATCAGGTCCAGCCCGGACGAGCTGAGGCTGCCCGACCGTGCGGACTGGCGGGCATACGGCAGCACCCGCTGCTCGGCGTAGAACTCACCCCAGCGCTGGGTTGGCCGCAGCGAAAGCGGCAGGTCCGCGATGAAACCATCGCCTGACCAACCGGTCGGCGGTGAACCGAACATGGCCGCGCCCGCGTCGTGAGTGACGGCCAACCGCCGCCCGAAGCGGGCCGCGGCCGAGTGCGTCGGCTGTCTCTGCGCCACCCGTTCGAGCACGATCTCGTCCGGAGCAACCGACACCACCGCGGCCACCGATACCCCTTCGGGCACCCGTAACCAGCGCAGCCCGGCAGCCTCCACCTCGAAGAACCCGGTCGGTACACCGGGCCGGCGCTTGCTGAACACCGTCCGATTCTTGCGTAATAGTACTGTCCTCGCCGGGCGGTCGGTCGCGCTGGTGCTGGAGACACCCGACCTCGACGTGGTGGTTGTTGACGGTGGCCTCTTCGATCCGCCCGCGCTCGAAGTCGTCCGCGAACTCGGCGTGACTGCACCGCTGGTTGCGGTAGTGGTGGTCGGGACGCCGTCGCTCAGCCTGGCCGCGGTGGTTGCCGCGGGCGGCCGGGCCATGATCACCTCACCGCTGTCGCTGGAGGAGGTGCAATCCCAGCTCGACCACGCGGCCGCATGGAGCCGCTCGCTGCGCCAGCACGTCAGCGGCGACGCCGTTGGCGTCAGGGGCGAACGAGGTACGATCCTGGCCCTCGCCGGCGCGAAGCGTGGTGTTGGGGTATCGGTTCTCGCCACGGTACTGGCCACCCAGGCCGCAGCCTTGGGCTCGACGGTCTGCCTGGTCGACCTCGACCTGCGGGCCGGCGATCTCGCCTCCCTGTGTGGGGTCAGCCCCCGTCGCACCATCGCCGACCTTGCCGGGCTGGTTGGTGATCTGACCATCCGCGGCATCCGCGAAGTGGCCGTGGAAGTGCCCGCCGGCTTCACCCTGCTGGCCGCGCCTGATCGGGTGGAGCAGTCCGAGGACGCCACGGGCCCGGCGGTGCGGCAAATCCTCAACGAGCTGCGTCGTCACTTCTCGTTGGTGATTGTCGACACTGGTGCAGCTCTTGGCGACGTTCGAGCTGCGGCACTCGAGCTGTCCGACGAGGTGATCCTGGTCGCCGACTGCGAGTTGATCAGCATTCGCGCCGGACGCCGGATGCTCGACTCCTGGGCCCGGCTGAACGTGTGTCAGCCCGCAGACGCCCGCCTGGTGGTGAACCGAGTAGCCAAGCGGCGCGAGGTGCAGCCGGACCTGGTCTCGAAGCTGATCAAGCTGCCGCTGACCAAAGCCGTGCCGGAACTCACCGACGAACTCGAGGAACCGATCAACTCCGGCACTTTGACCTCGGAGCGGATGCCCAACATGGAGGCTGCCGCGCGCCAGTTGTTGGTCAACTGCGGGGTGTCCGGCGAGGTGCGGGCGACGCCGACCAAACGTCGCCTGGGTAGCCGGGCGAAGGCCGAAGTGGGCAGCGCCGCGCTCGAACTACCAGTCTTCGTGCGCAGCCCGACGGCTCTGTCGCGGTGATTGCTCCCGTGGAGATGCAGACCGTGCCCGAAGACCAAATGGAGGCGTTCACGGCCAAGGTTGCGGACGTGGTTGGCGAGTCTGTGAACGTCGATGAGGTCAGCGACGCGCAGTGGGCCCAGCTGAGTGCGCTCCAGACGCCCAAGACCGTGACTGAGGTGACCAACCAGCAGGTAGCTCTGGTGGGGGCGCCGTGGGCGGTTGACGCCAACGGCGAACCGATAGCGACGCACTACGAGTTGGCTGACGGAGCGCTCACCCAGGTGGTCGACATCAACGCAGATACCGCGTTCCCCGTGACCGCTGACCCAGAATGGTGGTGGTGGGCGTGGACCGCAACCTCCTGCGTGGCGGATATCGCCTCATTCATCTTCGCAGCGGCCAAGCTAGCCAAGATTCTCATCAAGGTCAGCGGCCTGATCAAGAAGAGCGCGACCGTCGCTCGTTGGGTCACGAAGCTTGGTGGTGCTGAGAAGACTCTCAAGGCCATCTACTACGCAGCGAAGGGATTCCTTGAAAGCGGCAGGGTGGGCAAGTACCTCTCAAACACAACGGTTCTCGCTCTGTCAGCTTTCGCGGCATCGGGGCTTACTCTCCTAGGTGACGCACTTGGAATCGGAAGCTGCGTGTCGCTAGTGCGGGCGCTGTTGTGATGAAGCGTCCAACCCGATCTATGAAGGGAGTCAGCGATGGGTAGCGCTCTCGCTCTGGGAACGCTTGTCGGGCTTGTCTTCGCGGTGTGGGCTGTCGTCCTCGTGGCGGCGAATCGCGCGAAGAGTATCTTCGGAGGGCTTCTGACCGTGGTGCTTGTGGTGGCACCGATTATCTACTCCTGGTTGCCGGACGAAATGGCGCCCAAACCTGGTGCAGTCGCTCGACAGCTGGGGTGGGTGGCCACCGTGGCCGACGGTGTGCTGTTCGCGATCACGATGATCGTCGTGGCGGCACTTGGCTACTGGCTAGCGGCGAGGACAGGCGTCGTAACCACGCTCACGCGGCGAATGGACGGCGAGAAGGCCGACTTGAAGAAGTAAGGGACGGGATTGCTGCATGAGTAGGTGACAACCGATCTGTGGGGCCTGAGGGGCCCTGCTGGAAGTATGTGCACCATGCCCAAACCCCATGCCGTCCCGGCTGCCCGCCGACCTGGCCGAGCGGCTGGTGGCCAGTGGGGAGTCGGTGCCGATGGTCTTTACCGACGGGGGCACCCGGTGGACCCTCTAGCGATCATCGGCGCCACCTTGGTGGTGCTGGTGCTGTTGCTGGTGGCAGCGGCCGCCGTCTACGACTCGGGCAGCCGGCGTCAGCAGATCGTGCTGGCCTCCACCGGCGACCAGGACACCAGCCGGCTGATTCGCCTGCGGCGCCGGGCCAATCAGTACCTGCGCACCACCCGCCGGGGATTGAGTCTCGATCAACGGTTGGCTGGCGCCAGTGTCGCCCTCGGCCCCGCGGATTTCATTCTGCTCGTCGCCGGCGGGACGCTGCTGGTGGGATTGATCTGCCAGCCGCTGCTGGGGTACCTGGGAGCGGCGGTGATCATGTTCGGTACCGCTTTTCTGGCCGACCGCTGGCTGGCCGGGTGCTGGGCAACGCCGCCAGCGCCGGTCTGGCGCTGCGCAACGGGATCGAAATGGTGAGCCGGGAGATGGACGCTCCCGCGGCCGAGGAGTTCGGTGAGGTCAGCCGTCGGCTGAGCCTGGGCACGCCCCTGGAGGACGCCCTGCGCGACCTCGCGCAACGGTTGCCGTCCCCAGAACTCGCCGTGCTGGTGAAGACGATCGTGGTGCAGGCCAAGGCCGGCGGCGGGCTGGTGACTGCGCTGACCAGCATCGCCAACACTCTCGAGGATCGCCGCGAACTGCAACGGGAGTTGAAGACCACCACCACCGGTGCGGTCTTCATCGGCTGGCTGGTGGTGGGAATCGCCATGGGTTCTGTGCTGATCATGAATCTGATCACTCCGGGGGCACTCGATGCGATGGTGCAGACCGTGCCGGGCCAGATTGTCCTGATCGTGGCCGGGAGCCTGTTCGTCCTCGGCCACGTGATCATCAACCGAATCACTCGGATCGAGGCGTGACGTGGTCGCCGTGATCTTCGCTGCCCTCGGGACGAAGTGAGAGGAACGTCATGAATACCGCGATCGAGATTTACGCAAAGACCACCGCCCGTCTGCAGCAGGTGCTCCGCTCAGAGCGCGGCCAGGGCACCATCGAGTACGTCGGCATCCTGTTCATCGTCGCCGCCATCGTGGCCGCGATCCTCACCTTCGTGAAGGGTGCCGACGGTTCCACGCTGGGCCAGCAGCTGCTCGATGCCATCGGCAAGGCAATCACGGACGTAACCGGCGGTTAAGCCCCCCGCCTAGCCGGGCACCCGCGACCACGCGGGTGCCCGGCTACGGTTGTGGAGAGCCAATGCCGAGATTAGGTGCGAGTTGCTGGTGCGAGGAGGTCGAACAATGCGGCGGATGATTGCGGTGCTGGGCACGATGATGCTCTTCGGTTGCACTCCCGTCCCGCAGCCGACCCCCCCTCCGAGCACGTCGACAACCGCGCCGCAGCCGAGCACGTCGGCACCGGTCAGCTCGAGCCCAACGGCCACGCCGGAATTGGCCACGGTCTACCAGCTACCAGCCGATCGGGACAGCGCCGAGTGGGGCACGCCGGTAGCGTCCATGGTCGGCAAGAAGCTCTCCGTGGCCAGGCTTAACCTCTCTCGGGAGGGCTGGCGGGTGGACCTGATGGGCGCCTACCGGCTGGCGTCCGATCGGATTCTGGTCGAGTTCCGGCTCAACGCGGACAATGCGATCCGCTCCGACCTGAAAGTCTGGGGAGATCCCGAGTTCGACGAGTGGTTCCATGCCAGGGACGAAGCCGGCGGTGGCTTCAGCAGTGCGTTCTGGGAGTTCTCGGACGTGCGCCTGAGCGTCGCCGGCGACGACCTGAGCTACCGCCCGGTGCGCACCGCCACCAACCACTGCCTGTGCACGATGTCGAACTCGCATGTGCGCGGCTTCGGCGACTTTCCGGCCTACGTCGTGCTGACTGCTCCGGCGAACGCCACCAGCGTCTCCCTCGCACTGCGCGACGTGGGCTCCTTCGAGGACGTCGCGGTCAGCCCCGCGGTCCCGCAGCGGTCAGTGGTTCCGCTGGGCTACGGCTATCAGCTACGCCTGCAGTCGTGGACGCGTCCGACGCCGGGCAAGGTGGCCGCCCGAGTTTCGGTGGAGGCTCCGGCTGCTGGGCTCGCGGGCTCGCCGTTCCGGCAGCGTCGCTACGACCAGCTTGGGGCGGCCCCCTGGCTCAAGCTGACCGACTACACCATGGCCTACCAGCTGCTGTTGGCCCTCGATTCGAGCGGTACCTACGGCGGCTGGCCAGACGCCGGTGGATGCCAGTCGTGTGCGGAAGCCAAGCCCGTCCGGGCTGGTCAGGCGGTTGATTTCGAGGTGACGCTGCCTGACCCTGGCGGGAGCGGGCTGATGGCAGCTCCCACGGTCGGCTGGCCGCTCACTGCGGTGCCGGTCGAGCCCGATGCACCGCGCAGCGAACAGGCTGTCTGGTACCAGGGACGCAAGGTCACGACCGGCGCGACGATCAAGGACGGCCAGATCGACCTCGACAGTGCCGTGTTGTTCGCCGTCGACAAGGCCACTTTGACCACAACAGCCAACAGCGTGCTGGATCGCACCGCCAAGACGCTGCAGGATCAGGAGAAACGGACGGTCCGAGTGGTCGGACACACCGACAGCACCGGCTCCACCGCGCACAACCTCGACCTTTCGAAGCGCAGGGCGCAAGCGGTGCGCGAGGCGCTGACCAAGCGCCTTGGTGCGGGCTGGACCTTCATGGTTGAGGGCAGCGGCGAGAGCCAACCGCGGATCAAGGAGTCCGGTTTGAGTGGCGCTGAACTGGATCGTGCCCGCGCGCTGAACCGAAGGGTGGAGGTGAGTTTCAGTTGAGTGTTCGCAACGATCGCGGCCAGGCCTCACTGGTGCTGGTGCTCGCCGTCCCCGCCCTGCTGGCCGCAGCCGAGCAGTGGCGCAGCTATGTCGCCGACGCGATCCAGGCCGCCGACGGACGTCACCCAGAGGACGCGCTGGACCGGCTGCGCGCGCTGCTCACCACCGACCCCACCGCTCTTGGTGGATCGCTGGTCTCGCACCGGCTCGGGAACTGGCTGCTGCGAACAACTCCGAGGTGTCCGCGCCGACCGTACGCCGGGCCGGAGCCGGCATCGAGTTCGCGGTCTCCACTCGCAATTTCGACACGGTGAACTCGACCTCCACCCGACCGGTCGCCGCCGCCACCGCCGTGGTGGAGCTCCAGCGCGGCGCCTGCTGGCGAGGCTCACGGCTTGGGCTGCGTTACCACGGCGATTGTTTGGGCTGGAGCGACCTGGTGGCTGAGCTCACCCCTGAGCCGCCGGAGGATCCCGACGAGGACGAGGATGAGGACGAGGAGACGGCAGAGCCGGAGCCGCCGCCGGAGCCCGATCCGGTGCGGCTGGAACTGCTCCGCGCCGACACCAGGCTGGTGGCGTGAGCCGGCCGGTGGCAGGTCCCGGACCGGCCGTGCTGCTGCGCAACGGTGTGCCGGTCGCGCCGCTGCTCGTAGCCGAAACCGCCAGCGTCCGGACAGTCGACAGGGTGTGCGTTTTGGAACTGGCGGATGGTCCCGGAGGCATCCTGGAATTCGACCACGGGGGTTCGCTGCACCATCGTCGGGCCCTCACCTGCGGCCTGCTAGCGCACCTCAACCGACTTCACCACGCCCACGGTGACGGTGCCGCCGTTCCGCCGGCGCAACTGGCCGGCGCCGATCCGAACCAGCGCCACCAGACATACTGCGATCGCGACCCCCAGGCCCAGCAGGCCCACTACCCGAAAGTCCACCCCGGTCTCCTTTGCCGATCTCAGCTCAGTCGTGCGTTCGGGTTTCAGCCGGACGCGCGAAGGCCCCAACAAAAGCCAGCACCAGTCCGAACAGCGCGACCGCAAGGCCGGGGGCACGAAGCGGCGCCAAGGTCGTTCCCAGCAGCAACTCGGCGGTGGGTGCGATCGGTGGAGCCACCTGACCGACCCACAGGCGGGCCAGTCCGGCCACGACCGTCCAGGCCAGCGCCGTGCCCGCGAACAGGCTCAGCCCCACCCAGGCCAGCCCGGGACGCAGCCCCGGCCAAGCCCACCACGCGAGCAGCGTCACAGCCAAGACGAACCACGGCAGCCAAGCTGCCAGGGCCACCAGCACTCGGTGCCCCGCCTGCAGCGACGGGACCAGGGCCGGGTCGATACTGGCCAGCGGAATCGAGCTGGTGACCTCGGGAAGACGGTCGAGCATGGGCACCCCAGCGTCGGTCAGCGGCTGCTTGAGCAGGTCCACGAACGGCGCCAGCCGCAGTTCGATCAGCCCGTCGGTGACGGTAAGGGTGCTGGTTCCACCCGCGAGTAGCGCGCTGACCTCGCCGTGGGCGATCCGAAGGCTGGTGGTCCAGGCTTGCTGAAACTGCTCGCTGCCGAGCGCGCTGGTAACCGTCCGGTTGATCAGACCGTGCATGGTCTGGGTGTGCCCGAGCGGCACCTGGTCGGAGATCGCGTCGGTCAGCCGCTCGCTCAGCAGTTGCTGCACCTGGGGAGCCTGGGCCAATGGCGCGTAGCTGGCGACCACCTGATCGGTATCGGAAGCAAGCGTCTGCACCCAGCCGGCGAGGATCGCCACCGGGGCGAGCAGCCCGGCCGTGACGCTCAATAGAGCGCCGGTCAGCGTTCGCCAGTTCATGGTCGCTTACCGTGGTTCATTCGTCTCCGGCCTGCTCAGCCAGCTCCAGCCACTGACCTTCCAGCTCCTCCTGCCTGGCCACCGCCTCGTCCAGGGTTTCGCCGAGGGCGACCAGGCGGGGGTAGTCGGCGGCGTGCCTAGCCATTTCGGCATGTAGTTGGTCGATCTGCGCGGCGGTCTTGCTCAGCTGGTTCTCGACCCTGGCCAGGTCTTTGCGGGCCTGGCGCCGGCGGGCTGCGTCCGCGGGTTGAGGAACCGTTGCGGAGTGCTTGGCCGAGGTCTCGACAGGCGTGACCGGCCGGGTCTGTCGGGCGGCGGTGCGACGCTGCAGGTACTCGTCCACGCCGCCGGGCAGCAGGACGCAGGTGCCGTCGCCGAGGAGCGCGTAGGTCACATCGCAGGTGCGCTCCAGGAAGTAGCGGTCGTGCGAGACCACGATCAGGGTGCCCGGCCAGGTGTCGAGATAATCCTCGATCACGGTGAGCGTGTCGATGTCGAGGTCGTTGGTTGGCTCGTCCAGAAGCAGCACATTCGGTTCCGACAACAGCAGGCGCAGGAATTGCAGCCGCCGCCGCTCGCCGCCGGAAAGCTCGCCGATCCGAGTCACCAACCGGTTGCCGGTGAACCCGAAATCCTCCAGCAGATTGGTCGCCGACACCTCGCGTCCGGTCGCCAAGCGCGTCTGTCGCTGCAACTGCTGTACCGAGTCGAGCACCCGCTCGCTGTCGTCCAGCTCGGTGACCGCCTGGGAAAGGTGGCCCACCCGGAGCGTCCGCCCCTGCTTCACTTTCCCGGCCTGCGGCGACAGCTCGCCGGTCAGCAGCCGCAGCAGCGTGGTCTTGCCCGAGCCGTTCACCCCGACGATCCCGATCCGGTCGCCCGGGCCGATCGACCAATCGAGGTGGTTCAGCAGCGTCCGTCCGTCCGGCAGCCGGTGGGTCACGCCGTGCAGGTCGAAGACGTCCTTGCCCAGCCGGGACGTCGCGAACTCCACCAGCTTCAGCGAGTCGCGCGCCGGCGGCACGTCCTCGATCAGGACGTTCGCCGCGTCGATCCGGAACTTCGGCTTGGACGTGCGCGCCGGCGGGCCACGCCGCAGCCAGGCCAGCTCCTTACGCAACAGGTTCTGCCGGCGAGCCTCGTTCGCCGCAGCCTGCCGGACGCGTTCCGCGCGGGCCAGCACGTACGCCGCGTAGCCACCGTCGTAGGCGTCCACGGCGGCGTCGTGTACCTCCCAGATGCGGTTGCAGACCGCGTCCAGGAACCAGCGGTCGTGGCTGACCACCAGCATCGCCGTCCCGGACGCCTGCAACAGGTTCAGGTGATCTGCCAGCCAGGCGACCGCTTCCACGTCCAGGTGGTTGGTCGGCTCGTCCAGCACCAGCAGGTCGTGCCCGGCCAGCAGGATGGACGCCAAGCTCACCCGCCGCCGCTCACCGCCGCTCAGCTCGGCCACCGGCCGGTTCAGGTCGAGTGTGCCGAGCAGATGCGTGACCACGGCCCGCGAAGACCGGTCGGCGGCCCAGGCGTGGTCGGGACGGCCCTGCACCGCGACTTCGCGGACGCTGGCGTCGGGCGCGAAGTCCTCGGCCTGGCCGAGGTAGCCGATGGACGCGGACCGGTTGCGCACCACCTGACCGGAGTCGGGCGTACGCGTGCCCACGAGGAGCTGCAGCAGGGTCGTCTTGCCGTCGCCGTTGCGGCCGACCACGCCCACGACATCGCCGTTGTCTAGGCCGAGGCTGACCTCGTCCAGCAGGATGCGGGTGCCGAATGCGATCGAGACGCGTTCGGCGTTGACCAGGTTGGCCAAGCTCAGCGCCCGCGCATCGCCCGGTTGACGCCCTTCATGGACGGCATCGGGCCGCGCGGCACCGGCACCTTCGGCCGGACCGCGTCGAGCGCGCGCAGCCGCGCCTTCACGTCCGTGATCTGCACCGCTTCCATCTTCTTGGGCAGCTTCTTGATGTGGTCGGCCAGCTTGGCCAGCGGCACCTGGCCCTCGCCGTCGCCCATCAGGATCGAGGTCACCGGAACGCCGTAGGCAACCTGCTCATGCTTCTTCGCCTCGCTGGCCAGCAGCTGCTTCACCCGGGCGGGTGCGCCCTCACCGATCAGCACGATGCCCGCCGGTCCGACGACGCGATGGACGGCGTCCAGCTGCCGGGTGGCGGTGATCGCGGCGGTGTGGAACCACTTCTTGGCGTCCAGCATCGAAAGCGCGACTTCGGCCGAGCCGGGCTGGCCGGCATAGCGCACGTAGGTGGCCTTCTTGGCGCGGATGAGCAGCACCCAGAGCGCGGCCGTGACGCCGCCGAGGATGCCGAGCAGCAGCCAGATCCACCACGGCGGCAGGAACACGCCACCGAGCACCGCCACTACGACCAGCACGCCGAAGAAGGAGCCGAGCAACAGCCAGGGCAGCTGCGGGTCGACCTCTGCAGTGACCTTGTAGGTCTGCCAGTACTGCTTGTACCAGGGCCAGTCCCGGGGGTTGGTGGAATTCTTCTTCGCCAGCTTCGCGGCCTTGACTTCAGCCTTCTGCTTGGCGGCCAGTTCCTTGGCCTTCTCGCTTGCCATTTCGGTGCTCCGGGTCTTAGTTGGCGGCCTGCTGGGCGCGGGCCGCCATGGCCTGCCGGTACAGCCGGCCGGCACGGTAGGAAGAACGTACCAATGGTCCACTCAGAACGCCGACAAAGCCAATTGCGGTGGCCTCTGCGGCCAACTCGTCGAACTCGTCCGGCGTCACCCAGCGATCGATGGGATGGTGCCGCACCGACGGCCGCAGGTACTGGGTGATCGTGACCAGCTCGGTGCCGGCGGCATGCAGGTCGCGCAGCGCCTGGGAGATCTCTTCGCGGGTCTCACCCATGCCGAGGATGAGGTTCGACTTCGTGACCAGGTTCTGCTCGCGGGCCATGGTCAGCACGCCGAGGGACTGCTCGTAGTTGAAGCCGGGACGGATCCGGCGGAAGATCCGCGGGACGGTCTCGACGTTGTGCGCGAAGACTTCCGGACGGGTGTCGAAGATCTGCTGCAGCAGTTCGGCGCGTCCGGAGAAGTCGGGGGCCAGCATCTCGACGCCGACGCCCGGGTTAAGGGCGTGGATCTGCCGGATGGTCTCGGCATACAGCCAGGCGCCCTCGTCCTCGAGGTCGTCGCGGCAGACGCCGGTGACCGTCGCGTAGCGCAGGCCCATCGTCTTGACCGATTCAGCGACGCGGACGGGTTCGGCGGTGTCATAACCGGACGGCTTGCGCGACTCGATCTGGCAGAAGTCGCAGCGGCGGGTGCAGGAATCGCCACCGATCAGGAAGGTGGCCTCACGATCCTGCCAGCACTCGAAGATGTTCGGACAGCCGGCTTCCTGGCAGACGGTGTGCAGACCCTCGTCCTTCACCAGTTGCTGCAGCTCGCGGTAGTCGGGCCCCATGGTCGCGGTGGTCTTGATCCAGGCCGGCTTGCGTTCGATCGGAGTCTGCGCGTTGCGGACTTCGAGCCGGAGCAGCCGGCGCGGCTGGGTGTCGGTCACCCGCCAATCCTATCCGGCCTTGTCC
>JAKOQD010000110.1 GCA_029778515.1 Actinomycetes bacterium | reverse complement strand
GGCACTGATGGAAAAGGGCTTCATCTCCAAGACGGCACTGGACACCTCGGCCTTCAACCTCAGTGGCGCGCAGGCCAGCTACCAGGCCGCGCTGGCCGCTGCCGACGTGGCACGCAAGACGCTCGCCGATACCGTGCTGGTGGCGCCGATCAATGGCCTGGTCTCGCAACGGCTGGCCCAGCCCGGCGAGCGGGTACCGGTCGACGGGCGGATCATCGAGATCGTCGACCTCAGCCGCGTCGAACTGGAGGCCGCCGTCAGCGCCAGCGACGCGCCGCGGGTGCGCGTCGGGCAGAACGCGGTCCTGACGATCGAGGGCAATGCCGAGCCGGTGAAAGCCCGCGTGGCACGGATCAACCCCAGCACACAGGCGGGCAGCCGCAGCATCCTGGTCTATCTGGCCGTGGAGCCCACCACCGTCTTGCGCCAGGGCCTGTTTGCCGAAGGCATGCTGGGCACGGGCCGACTGACCACACTGACGGTTCCGGTCAGCGCCCTGCGCACCGACAAGCCGCAGCCCTATGTGCAGGTGGTCGAGAACGGCAAGATCGCCCACAAGTCCGTGGTGCCCGGCGCACGCGGGGATGTGGCCGGGGCCGCCATGGTCGCCGTCAGTGGATTGCCGGAAGACGCCGTCGTGGTGACCGGGGCCGTCGGCACCCTGCTCGAAGGCACGGCCGTCCGGTTCACCGCGGCAAGACCGGCCAGCAACGCAAGTTCGGCGCCGCCTGGGAGCGCGCCACTGGCGACCACGCCGACGGCACCCGCCGTTGCGGCTGCCACAAGCAGCCCCACCACGGCACCTTGACGCCATGTGGTTCACCCGCGTCAGCCTGAAAAACCCGGTCTTCGCCACCATGGTGATGCTGGCGATCGTGGTGCTGGGGATGTTCTCCCTGCAGCGCCTGAAGGTGGACCAGTTCCCCAACATCGACTTCCCGGTGGTGGTGGTGACGGCGGAATACCCTGGCGCCTCGCCTGAGATCGTCGAGAGCGAGGTCACCAAGAAGATCGAGGAAGCCGTCAACTCCATCGCCGGCATCAACGCGCTGACGTCGCGCAGCTACGAAGGCCAGTCGGTCGTCATCATCGAATTCCAGCTGCACATCGACGGACGCAAGGCGGCCGAAGACGTCCGCGAGAAGGTGGCCACCGTGCGCCCGAACCTGCGCACCGAGGTC
>JAKOQD010000109.1 GCA_029778515.1 Actinomycetes bacterium | reverse complement strand
GGAGCAGCTTTCACCAACGAGGTGGGACTCACCCGTCACACCGCGTGGTTCACCGACTCCCAGAACGCCGAGCTCTACGGGGTGCCGCTCGGCAAATGGGGGCGCCTCTCAGGCCCTGACCAGGTGATCCACGCTGCCGCTCAGTGGCGACTACGTGCACGCGTCCGGCTTCAACCTCAACGGCATTACGACCACCCCGAGCGGGCGTGCGTTGCTGGCCGTTCAGTCAGCGACCGGGCTGCTCTTCCGCATCGATCCGCGCACTGACCTCGGCGGGCAGCTGCTGACCAACGGGGACGGCCTGCTGCGACAGGGCCGCACCCTGTACGTGGTGCAGAACCAGCAGAACCAGATCGCAGTGGTGAAGCTGTCGCGCTCAGGCGCGACCGGAGCGCTCAAGCGGACGATCACCAGTCCGGACTTCGACGTGCCGACCACCGTTGCTGCCCCTGGCAAGTGGCTCTACCTGCCGAACGCCCGTTTCGGCACCGCTGCGACACCGCAGACCGAGTACACGGCCGTCCACGTGTCGACTCGCCCCGCGGTCAGCCGGCCTTGACCGCAGCGAAGCCCGCCTTGATCTGGTCGATCAGGACCAGCCGCTGGTCGAACGGCAGGAACGCGCTCTTGGCTGCGTTGATCGTGAAGCGCTGCAGGTCGTCGATCGTGTAGCCGAAAGCCGCGCTGAGCAGGGCCAGTTCCCGGCTCAGCGTGGTGCGGCTCATCAGCCGGTTGTCGCAGCTCACGGTCACCCGGAACTGCAGTTCGGCCAGCCGTCCGAACGGATGGTCCTCGATCCGCTCGCAGATTCCGGTCTGCAGGTTGGAGGTCGGGCACAGTTCCAGCGGAAGCCGCCGGTCGCGGATGTAGGCGGCCAGGTCGCCCAGCGTCCCGTCCGGTGCGATGTCCTCGACCAGCCGGACGCCGTGACCAAGCCGGGACGCGCCGCACAGCTGCACCGCCTCCCAGATCGACGGCAGCCCGAACGCCTCGCCTGCGTGGATCGTGAACTGGAAGTTCTGCCGCTTCAGGTAGTCGAAGGCCTCCGCGAACCGGCTCGGCGGGAACCCATCCTCGGCGCCGGCGATGTCGAAGCCGCACACCGAGTCGCGGCGGTAGCCGACCGCCAATTCGGCGATCTCGGTCGTCGGCCGACCGTGGCGCATCGAAGTGAGGATCTGCTGAGCGATGATCGGACGCCCGGCGACCGCGCACGCGGCCATGCCCTCAGCCAGACCGTCCCGGACCGCCTCGACCGCTTGGGTCAGGGTCAGCCCGCCGGCCAGGTGCTGCTCGGGCGCCCATCTGGCTTCGGCGTAGACCACGCCGTCGGCGGCCTGGTCCTCGACGAACTCGGCGGCCACCCGCCGCAACTGGTCATGCGTCTGCATCACCGCGATGGTGTGGTCAAACGTCTCCAGGTAGCGCACCAGCGAACCCGAGTCGGCTGCTTCGAAGAACCACGCTCCAAGCTCGGCCGGGTCGGTGGTGGGTAATTGGTGGCCCACCCGGGCCGCCTCTTCGACGATCGTCGCCGGACGCAGCCCACCGTCCAGGTGGTCGTGCAGCGCCACCTTCGGAACGGCGCGGCAGATCTCGATCGGCACGCTCACCCGGTCACCTTCTCGATGTCGGCCCCGCCGAAGGCCTGCGGCAGCACCTCGCTCATTGACTGCACCCCCAGTGGCGTGTCCACGAGCAGGTCGGCGCCGCCATGCTCCCAGAGCAGCTGGCGGCAGCGTCCGCACGGCATGAGCAGTTCGCCGTTCGCGTTGCAGCATGAGAACGCCACCAGGCGTCCGCCACCGGTCGCGACCAGTTCCGAGACCAGGCCGCATTCCGCGCACAGCGCCACGCCGTAAGCCGCGTTCTCGACGTTGCAGCCGGTGACGATCCGGCCGTCATCGACCAGCGCAGCGGCCCCCACCGGGAAGCGCGAGTAGGGCACGTACGCCCGCTCGAGCATTCCCTGGGCGCGCGAGCGCAACTCGTCCCAATCGACGCTAATTCGCCTCACCCTTTCGGTAGATCGCACCGTCCGCGGCCGGCATTCGCAATCGCTGCGCCGAGAACGCCAGCACCAGCAGGGTCGCGATGTACGGGGTCATGTTGGTGAATTCGGCCGGCACCTCATCGGTGAACCAGTACCAGGCCAAGACGGCCAGGGCGAGGGCCACCCGAACCAGCGCACCCACCGGCTTGCCAGTGCGCCGCCGGACCAGTTGCCAGATGCCCCACGCCAGCAGCATCAGGCCGATCGGCAGCAGGTAGGCGTGGATCACGTCGCCACGGCCGCGCAGCTGGACGGCGTCCGCGTAGCCGAAGAGCAGCGCACCGGCGGCCAGACCGCCCGGACGCCAGTTGCCGAAGATCATCGCCGCGAGGCCGATGTAGCCGCGTCCGCCGGTCTGACCGTCGCGGTAGAGGTTGGACGCGACCAGCACCAGGAAGCCACCGGCCAGACCCGCCAGCGCACCGGACACCAGCACCGCGAGGAACTTGAACCGAATCACGTTCACGCCGAGCGTCTCGGCGGCTTGCGGCGCCTCGCCGCAGGAGCGCAGGCGCAGGCCGAACGGCGTCCGCCAGAGCAGCCACCAGGAGAAGACCAGCAGGCCGACCGCGATCACGGTGAGCACGTTCAGGTCGGTGGTCAGCGTGCGCAGGATGCCGGCCAGGTCGGCCACCAGCCAGGTACGCGACTGCTCCAGCCCGAGCAGCCAGTCGCCGAGGCCGGGAATCGAGATGGACGGCAGCTTCTGCAGTGGCGGCGACTGGGTGGGACCGCCGCCAGGCAGCCCGGTGAAGGTACGGACGGCGAGGTACGCGCCCGCGCCGGCGCCCAGCAGGTTCACCGCGACACCGGAGACGATGTGGTCGACCCCGAAGATCACCGTGGCCAGCGCGTGAATCGCACCGCCGAGGATGCCCATCACCACCGCGCCGAGGATGCCGATCCACGGCCCGTAGTGGAAGCCGAAGAACGCCGCACCCCAGGTGCCGAGGATCATCATGCCTTCCAGGCCGATGTTCACCACGCCGGCCCGCTCCGACCACAGGCCACCCAGGCCGGCCAGCGCCAGCGGCATGGCCAGCCCGATGGCTGCGGCCAAGGCGCCGGACGAGTCGATGTCATGGGCGCCGGTGAGCACCCGGATGGTGGCGATCACGACCAGCGCGCCGCCGATCAGGGCCGGCCAGTACCAGGCCGGACGTCCGGGGGTCAGCGTTGCGCGCAGCGGTTCCGGCTTTGCCGTCACGGAAGTGCTCATGCCGCCACCTCCTCAGTAGCCGGCTTGGGTTGGGCGGCGAGTTCGCGGGCGACCCGGCGTTGCTCCATGCGCAGGCCGGCCCGACGGACGACCTCGTAGGCGATCACGACCGACAGCACGATGATGCCCTGGATGATCAGCACCAGCTTGTCCGAGACGCCGGCACTGATCTGCAGGCCGTTGCTCAGCTGGTTCAGATAACCCCACAACAGCGCGGCGACGGCCATGCCGACCGGATGGTTGCGGCCGAGCAGCGCAACCGACATACCGGCGAAGCCGAGCCCGGCCTGGACGGTGTCGCCATAGGCGAAGTCCTGGCCGAAGAGCAGCGGCATGCCGACCAGGCCCGCGATCGCACCGGAGAGGATCATCGAGGTGACGACCATCTTCTTGACGTTCACGCCGCTGGCGATCGCCGCGCTCTCCGAGCGTCCGGTGGCGCGCAGGTCGAAGCCGAACCGGGTCTTGGTGAGCACGAACCAGAACAGGATGCCGACCGCGATGGCGAGGAAGATCAGGCCATAGATCTCCCGGCCGGTGCCGAGCCAGCTTTCCACGCTGATACCCGGCACTCGCGAGCTCTCGGCGATGACCGCAGTGCTGGTCGCGTTCGAGCCTTCCACCTTCACCGCCGCACCTTTGAGCAGGTAGGCGACCAGGTAGGTGGCGATGTAGTTGAGCATGATCGTGCTGATCACCTCGGAGACCCCGCGGGTGACCTTCAGCAGACCGGCGATCGCTGCCCACAGGGCTCCGGTGACCATGGCGATGAGGATCGAGACGATGATGTTCAGCCAGCCCGGCAGCAGGTTGGCACCGGCGAACACCGCGGCGGCGAAGGATGCGATCCGGTACTGCCCGTCCACGCCGATGTTGAACAGGTTCATCTTGAACCCGATCGCAACCGCCACCGCCGAGAGGTACAGCACGGTGGCTTCGTTCAGGATTGCCACGATCTGGCGCGGCAGCGGGGCTTTGAAGAGCACCTGCCACACCTGCAGCACCGGGTCGCCGGCGACCAGCAGGATGATCGAGGTGAGCACCAGCGCCACCAGGATCGCCAGTACCGGTGCGGCCACGGCTAGGCCGAGCTT
>JAKOQD010000108.1 GCA_029778515.1 Actinomycetes bacterium | reverse complement strand
GGGCTGATCTTGTAGTCGCTGGCCTTGAACACGTCGTCGGCGCGGCCGACGTAGGTCAGGTAGCCGTCCGCGTCCACGTGGGCGATGTCGCCGGTGTGATAAAAACCGCCGCGGCACGCCTCGGCGGTCTGCTCGGCATCGTGGTAGTAGCCGCCCATCAGCGCGATGTTCGGCACCGAGAGGTCGAGGCAGATCTCGCCCTCGGCTTCGGCCGGCGCTCCGGTCGCCGGATCGAGCAGCGCCACGGCGTAGCCGGGCATCGGGCGGCCCATCGAGCCATCTTTGACCAGCTGACCAGGGGAGTTGCCGATGCAGCAGGTCATCTCGGTCTGGCCGAACCCGTCGCGAATGGTGTTGCCCCAGGCCGCCCGCACCTGGGCGATCACCTCCGGGTTGAGCGGTTCGCCGGCCCCGACGAGCTCCCGCGGCGGCTTGCGCAACTGGGTCATGTCGGCCTGGATCAGCATTCGCCACACCGTCGGCGGGGCGCAGAAGCTGGTGACCTCGTGCGTGTCCATGATCCGCATCAGCGCGGCGGCGTCGAACCGGTCGTAGTTGAAGATGAACACCGTCGCGCCGGCGAGGAACGGCGAGAAGAAGTTGCTCCAGGCGTGCTTGCCCCAGCCGGGGGAGGAGATGTTCAGGTGCACGTCGCCGTCCCGGACGCCGAGCCACCACATCGTGGACAGGTGGCCCACCGGGTAGGACACCTGGGTGTGCCGCACCAGCTTCGGGTAGGCCGTGGTGCCGGACGTGAAGTACAGCAGGGACGTGTCGTCGGCCGGCGTGGGCCCGTCCGGGGTGAAAGTGAGCGCGGCCTCGTGCGAGTCGGCGAAGTCGACCCAGCCGTCCGGAGTGCTGCCACCGACGCCGATCCTGATGACGCCGGCAGGTGTGGACGCGAACTTGGCCGCAAGTGCGTCCGGAGCAATGGTGAACCTGGCCTCGCCGCGGTCGATCCGGTAGTTCAGGTCCGTCTCCGACAGCAGCGTGGACGTCGGGATCGCCACGCCGCCCACCTTGAGCAGGCCGAGCAGGATCTCCCAGATCTCGATCGTGTTGTTCAGCATCACGATCATGTGGTCGCCACGGCGCATGCCCAGGTTGTGCAACCAGTTGGCCACCTGGTCGGAGCGGCGGGACAGCTCGGCGTAGCTCCACGAGCGGGCGTAGAGGTCGGCGTCCACGATCTTCACCGCGTCGCGGTCAGGATGCTCTGCGGCCATGACGTCGAACCACTCCAGCGCGAAGTTGAACTCGGCCAGTTCCGGCCAGCTGAACCCGGCGACAGCCCCCTCGTAGTCGTGGGCGTGCGCGAACAGGAAGTCGCGGGCGGCTCGGACGGCTTCGGTTGCCGGGGTCGCGGGACGGCCGGAGAGCGCCATTGGCGTGCTGCTTTCGGGTCGGAGGTGGGGCCGTACCAGGGTAACGGCGGCACCTACGGCGCCGTAACTTAGCTCAGCCACCGGTCGGTCTTGGCTGGCTGCCCGTCGGCTGGTGCGCCGATCGTTCTGTCCTCTCGCCTGTCCAGAGCTGTCCAAGCCAGCGAAACTGACACCCGCCAGGGAATGTTCGCCGGCATCTGTCCGAATCGCTGGCTGGAAGTGCCGGACGCCGGAAACGCAGAGTGCCCCGGTGCGCGGACGCTCCGGGGCACTCTGCGGAAGCTGACTCAGATCAGGCCGAGTTCCTTCACTGCGTCCCGCTCCTCGGCGAGCTCGGCGACGGACGCGTCGATCAAGCCGCGGGAGAAGTCGTTGAGCTCGAGGCCCTGGACGATCTCGTACTTGCCATCCTTCACGGTGCACGGGAAGGACGAGATCAGGCCCTCGGGCACGCCGTACGAGCCGTCGGACGGGACCGACATCGAGACCCAGTCGCCCTCGGGGGTGCCCTTAACCCAGTCGCGCATGTGCTCGACGGTGGCGTTGGCTGCCGAGGCGGCCGAGGACGAGCCTCGGGCCGCGATGATGGCCGCGCCGCGCTTGGCCACGGTCGGGATGAAGTATTCCTCGACCCATGCCTGGTCGTTGATGACCTCGGCGGCGCTCTTGCCGTCGATCTCGGTGTGGAAGATGTCCGGGTACTGGCTGGCGGAGTGATTGCCCCAGATGGTCATGTGCTTGACCGCGGTCACCGGGACGCCGGCCTTCTGTGCGATCTGGGTGATCGCTCGGTTGTGGTCGAGCCGGGTGAGGGCGTTGAACCGCTCCTTGGGAATGTCGGGAGCGTTGTTCATCGCGATCAGGGCATTGGTATTGGCCGGGTTGCCGGTGATCAGCACTCGGATGTCGTCCGCAGCGGACGCGTTCAGGGCCTTGCCCTGGGCGGTGAAGATGGCGCCGTTCGCGCTGAGCAGGTCGGCCCGCTCCATGCCGGCGGTGCGCGGCCGGGCGCCGACCAGCATGGCCAGGTTCACGCCGTCGAAGACCTTGTTGGCATCATCGCCGATCTCGACCTTGCTCAGCAGCGGGAACGCGCAGTCGTCCAGCTCCATGACGACGCCCTCAAGCGCCTTGAGGGCGGGGGTGATCTCCAGCAGCCGCAGTTCAACCGGCTGGTCGGGGCCGAGCAGGGCGCCGCTGGCGATACGGAAAAGCAGGCTGTAGCAGATCTGTCCGGCGGCGCCGGTGACCGCAACCTTGACGGGAGTCTGGCTCACGATGTGCTCCTGATTGGTGTGGTGGAAGTGTTTGCTGACCACTGTCGAAACTATCAGTCTCCAGCCCTCCGTTTCGGCGATGGGCGCCAAGACTGCGATGGTCGAGACTGTGCGCCGGCCGCGTCCGCGAGGTGCCTATGCTCGTCGGTATGCGCTTGATCCTCGTCCGCCACGGCCGTACCAGTTCCAACGTCGGTTTCCTGCTCGACACGGGCGAGCCTGGCGCCGACCTGGACGAGTTCGG
>JAKOQD010000015.1 GCA_029778515.1 Actinomycetes bacterium | reverse complement strand
GCTGAGCGGCCACTTCTGGCACAGTTGCCTGCCATGACCCACATGCACGTCGCCGGCTCCATCCACGCCGACGTCACCACGCCCGCACCGGTGTGGCTGACCCGGCCCGAGGATGTCAATGCCCTCTCCGACAAGCTGTGGAGCAAGACCGTCAAGCGCGACGACGAGGGCGTGATCCAGGTTGCCGGCATTCCGGTGACCGAGCTGGCCGAGCAGGTCGGCACCCCCGCCTACGTGATCGACGAGGACGACTTCCGCGAACGCGCGCGCGAATGGCGCAACGCCTTCGAAGGCTGGACGGTGTTCTACGCCGGCAAGTCTTTCCTCAGCGGCGTCATCGCCCGCTGGGTGGGCGAGGAGGGGCTCAACCTCGACGTCTGCTCGCTCGGTGAACTGACCGTGGCGCTGCGAGCGGGCTTCGACCCAGCCCGGATCGGCATGCACGGCAACAACAAGTCCGAAGCCGAGTTGCGGCTAGCCCTGGTTCGCGGTGTCGGCCGGATCATCGTCGACTCCTCGGACGAGATCACTCGCCTCGAATCGCTTTGTGCCGAGCTGGACACCACAGCCAACGTCATGATCCGGGTGACCACCGGCGTCGAGGCGCACACCCACGAGTACATCGCCACCGCCCACGAGGACCAGAAGTTCGGCTTCTCGATCACCGGCGGCCAAGCGCTGGTCGGCATGTTCCGCTGCCACCACAGTCCGCGGCTGAACCTGCTCGGTGTGCATTCCCACATCGGTAGCCAGATCTTCGATACCAACGGCTTCGAGGTGGCCGCCCGGCGCACGCTCAAGCTGTTCGCCCAGTTCAAGGAGGCCACCGGCATCGAGCTGTCCGAGCTCGACCTCGGCGGCGGCTTCGGCATCGCCTACACCAAGGAGGACACGCCGGCGTCCCCGTCCGAGCTCGCGTCCGGGTTGCGGGAGATCGTGGCGCACGAGTGCGCGGGCTTCAGGCTGGCCGTCCCGGCGATCTCCATCGAACCCGGGCGCGCGATCGTCGGCCCGTCCGGCATGGCGCTGTACCGGGTCGGCACGGTCAAGCCCGTTGACGTCGGCGGGGGACTGAGCCGCCGCTATCTTTCGGTGGACGGCGGCATGAGCGACAACATCCGTCCGGCGCTGTACGCGGCGGAGTACTCCGCAGCGCTGGCCAACCGCACCTCCGCCGCCGCGCCGGTGGTGTCGCGGGTGGTGGGCGTCCACTGCGAGGGCGGCGACATCCTGGTGCGCGACGAGTTCCTGCCCGCGGACGTGGCCGTGGGTGACCTGCTGGCCGTGCCCGCAGCCGGGGCGTACAGCCGGTCGATGGCCAGCAACTACAATCACACCCCGCGGCCGCCGGTGGTTTCGGTGAAGGACGGAACGGTCTCCGTCATGGTGCGCCGCGAAACCCTGGACGACCTCCTGGCGCTCGACGCCGGGCTCGCTGACGAGGAAGCATGATGACGGATTCCACGCCGCTGAAGGTGGCCCTGCTCGGCTGCGGAGTGGTCGGCTCCCAGGTCGCCCGCTTGCTGATCGAACAGGCCGAAGACCTGCGCGCCCGGATCGGACGTCCGCTCGAACTGGTCGGTATCGCGGTGCGCCGGCTCGAAGTCGAGCGGCCCGGCATCGACCGCGCGCTGCTCACCGACGACGCGCTCGCCCTCGCCAGCCGCACCGACGTCGACCTGGTGATCGAACTGCTCGGCGGCATCGAGCCCGCGCGCAGCCTGATCCTGGCTGCGATCGGCGCCGGCGCTTCGGTGATCACCGCGAACAAGGCACTGCTGGCCGAGGACGGCGGGACGATCTACGCCGCCGCCGAGCAGGCCGGTGTGGACGTCTACTACGAGGCGGCGGTCGCCGGCGCGATCCCGATCATCCGGCCGTTGCGCGAGTCGCTGGTCGGTGACGAGGTCACCGCGGTGGTCGGCATCGTCAACGGCACCACGAACTTCATCCTGGACAAGATGCACACCGATTCCGCCGATTTCGGCGCGGTCCTTGCCGAGGCGCAGGAACTGGGTTTCGCCGAAGCCGACCCGACCGCGGACGTCGAAGGCTACGACGCCGCAGCCAAGGCCGCGATCCTGGCCAGTCTCGCCTTCCACACCCGGGTGAACCTCGCCGACGTGGATCGCGAGGGCATCACCGGCGTGACCGGCGAGGACATCGCCGCAGCCAAGGAGATGGGCTGCGTGATCAAGCTGCTGGCCAGTGCCACGCTCAGTGACGACGACACCATCGCGGTGGGCGTGCACCCGACGATGGTGCCGGTGGCGCACCCGCTGGCCGCGATTCCAGGTGCGTACAACGCGGTCTTCATCGAGTCGCGGCACGCCGGCCGGCTGATGTTCATGGGGCCCGGCGCAGGTGGGTCGCCGACCGCGTCCGCGGTGCTGGGTGACCTGGTGACAGCCGCGCGAAACCGCGTCCGTGGTGCTCGGGGACCGGCCGAATCGACCTATTCGGGACGCGCGATCACGCCGCCCGGCAAGGTTGCCTCGCGCTACTACGTTTCGCTCACCGTGCACGACGAGCCCGGCGTGCTGGCCAAGGTGGCCGCGACGTTCGCCAAGCACGGAGTGTCGCTGCAGGCCGTCCGCCAGGAGAGCACCGGTGCACAGGCCCGCCTCGGGGTCATGTCCCACCTCGCGCTCGGTGAGCAGACGGACGCGGCCATCGCCGAACTGGGCGGAATGCCCGAAGTGCATCCCGGCATCGCCGTGATGCGGGTGCAGGGGGCCTGATGGATCTGGCGTGCCTCGATCTGGAAGGCGTCCTCGTTCCGGAGATCTGGATCAATGTCGCCGAGACCACCGGGATCGACGAACTGCGGCTGACCACTCGGGACATCGCCGACTACGACGAGCTGATGGGCCACCGGCTGCGCGTGCTGGACGCGCACGGCATCGGCCTCACCCAGATCCAGGCGGTGATCGCCGAAATGGGACCGATGCCCGGCGCGGCGGAGTTCCTAGACTGGCTGCGGGAACGCTTCCAGGTGCTGATCCTCTCCGACACCTTCTATGAGTTCGCCATGCCGCTGATGGCCCAACTCGGCTTCCCGACCCTGCTGTGCCACCGGCTGCAGGTGCAGGACGACCGCGTGATCGGCTACACCCTGCGGCAGGCCGAATCGAAGCGGACCGCCGTCCGAGCGCTGCACGAGCTGAACTTCCGGGTGGTGGCCACCGGGGACTCCTACAACGACACCGCCATGCTCGCCGAAGCCGACGCGGGCATCCTGTTCCGGCCACCGGCCAATGTGGTCGCCGAGTTCCCGCAATTCCCGGTGGTCACCGACTACGCCGGGCTGCGCAACGCGTTCAGCTCGGCCCTCTAGCCACAGCTGGGCAGCAGATTTCCCCTCGACGTGAAGATATTCGGCAGCTCTGCGCCTGCGCTCGCCGCCGGGTGCTAAGCTGGCTTCGCGCCTCAGGCGTGGCTGCCCCTCAGATCGGGCAAGACGAACGCGAAGCAGACGTCCTCACTCGTCGAGAGATCCCAGTAGCTGTTCAGAGCATCCTGGCATCTCGGATCTGGCTGTCAAACAAGAGCTCTTTGTGGGCACCGGGCGGAGCCCGTACGGCCATGCCGGCGGACGCCCGATTGAAAGGAAACCCGTGACCGACACCATCGAAGCCGGTACCCGCAAGCGCTCCGGCGCTGGCCTTGACGGAATGCTGCTGCCGGAGCTGAAGCAGCTCGGCGCTTCCCTCGGGCTGAAGGGCACCGGCACCATGCGCAAGGGTGCGCTGATCGAGGCGATCCAGACCGCGCAGGGCTCGGCCAAGCCTGAACGCCCGGCCAGCGAGCGACCAAAGGGTGGTCGCGCCCGCGCCAAGGCCGCACCGTCCGGCGAGGCCGCGGACGCCGGCCAGCCCACGCTCCCGCGCAGCGCCGAGGCGGACGCGACCGTCGGCGAAGCCTCTGCCGAACGGACGGCAGAAGCGGCGCCGGCCCGCCGTTCCCGGGCGCGCGGCAACCAGGCTGAGCGCACCCAGACCACCGATCGTGAGCCTGCGGCCCGTGCCGATTCCGGCACCGCTGACGCAGGCAGCGCCGGCGTTGACGATGTCGCAGCCCGACTGGATGCGCTGAAGGCTGAGGAGTCCATCCGTCCGCGCCGCAATCGTGGGGACGGGGCCGACGGTGCCGAGGCTCGCAACAGTGAAACGGCGCGCCAGCCGCAGCAGAACTCGCAATCGCAGCAGAACCAGCAGCGCAATGACCGCAACGATCGCGACGACGACGATTACGGCAGTGGCCGGCGCAGCCGCCGTCGCCGCAACCGTGACCGGCAGAACAACAACCGTCGCGGTGGCCGTGCCGTCGGCGGGCCCGCCGGTCTCGACCGGATGGAAGCCGAGCCGGTGCTGGCCGAAGACGATGTGGTGATCGAGATCTCCGGCATCCTGGACGTCCTCGACAACTACGCATTCGTGCGGACCACCGGCTACCTGCCCGGACCCAACGACGCCTACGTTTCGCTGTCGATGGTCAAGAAGTGGGGCCTGCGGAAGGGCGACATCGTCACCGGTGCCATCCGCGCGCCGAAGGAGGGCGAGCGGCGGGAGAAGTTCAACCCGCTGGTGCGGATCGACACGATCAACGCCGCAGCGCCGGAGAAGGCCAAGGACCGTCCCGACTTCCAGAAGCTCACTCCGCTGTACCCGCAGGAGCGGCTGCGCCTTGAGACCACCGGAATCAACATGACCGGCCG
>JAKOQD010000107.1 GCA_029778515.1 Actinomycetes bacterium | reverse complement strand
CGGTGAGGTCATGACCGAACTAGTCGCCGACTGGGATTTCGTTGCCGCCGGGGGACTCACTCTCGGTGCCGACCCGGTCGCAGTCGCCATGCTGCACCACGCTGCCCACACCGGCGGACGCCTGGACGCCTTCGTCGTCCGCAAGGAATCCAAGGCCCACGGCCTGCAGCGCCGCATCGAGGGCACCGAGGTCGCCGGACGCCGCGTCCTGGTGGTCGAAGACACCTCCACCACGGGCGACTCCGTCCTCACCGCGGTCGATGCGGTGCGCGCGGCCGGCGGCGAGGTGGTCGGCGTCGCGGTCATCGTCGATCGCAGCACCGGCGCCAAGGAACTCATCGAAGCCGCCGGCGTGCCCTACCGCTACGCGGTCGGCCTCGAGGATCTCGACCTCGCCTGAATTGCCTTTGGAGCCCGGCCGTGGCTGAGAACCCCAGGATCGTCGCGATCGAGCGCGCCACCGGACGTACCTGGCCGGACTGGCTGGCCTTCCTCGAATCGGTGGACGCCGCGCGGCTCGACCACACCCGCATCGCCGAAGCGGTGCTGCCGCAACTCGACGGGGTCATCGACAGCGCTGGCTGGTGGACTCAGGCCGTCGCGGCCGCGTACGAGCAGCACATCGGACGCCGGCTGCCTGGACAGCGCGCCGATGGCACCTTCCAGACCACCGTCAGTAGAGCCACCGGCTTGGGGATGCGCGAACTGATGGAGCGCTGGGGAGCGTTCGCTGCGGGCGACCCGGAGGTGCTCGGGATGCTGTCCGGTGAGCCGCGGCTGAGCGGCACCGAGCGCCGGCTGTCCTGGCGGGCCAGAGCTGCCGACGGATCGTCGATCCTGATCACGAGCGAGCCGAAGAAGGACGGCTCGTCGGCCAGTCTGATCGCCACGCTCGCTGGACTGCCCTCACCCGAGGCCAACCAGGGCGCCAAGGCGACTTGGGCGTCGATCCTGGAACGTTTCCTGGCTTCCTGATTGCTGCGGTCGGTTCCTCGGCTGGTCGAGCTTGTCGAGACCGCCCTTCGTCCGGCTCAGGGAACGTTGAGGAACTGGGCTCAGGGAGCGTTGGGGAACCAAGCTCGGGAAGCGCTCGGAAACTCAGCGGAGCGCGGCCACCTCAGCGGTGCTGGTGCCTGAGTCCAGCAGGAACTGCTGGCAGCGCTCAGCTTCGGCGTCCTCACCGATTGCCGCTGCGGCTTCGGCGAGCGCCAACAGTGCGCGTAGGAAGCCCTGGTTGGGTTCGTGATCGGACGGGATCGGCCCGGCGCCCCGCCAGCCGGCGCGGCGCAGCGCGTCCAGACCGCGGTGGTAGCCGGTGCGCGCGTAGGCGTAGGCGGCCACCGGATCGCCGCCGATCCCAAGCGCTTCCTCGGCCAGCAGCGCCCACAGCAGCGATGCCGCCGGCGCTCCCGGCACCGCCTGCCGCGGATTGCGACCGGCGGCCAGAGCGGCGCGTGCGTCCGCGTCCGCTCCTTCGGCTGGCAGGCGGGTGGGCTCGGGGCCGGGAAGTAGGTTGTCGCGAGTCATCGCCCCAGTCTGCCCGGACGGTTTCGCGTGGCACCAGGTACCGCCGCAGCGAGGAACGGCCAGAAACGAAGCGGACGGGCTGCCGCATAGTCAGTGCCGACCGTTAGGCTGAAGGGCAGCCGGTGCGCCCGGCCCTTCTCGGATTGGAGTCTGTGATCATGGGGTGGTTCTTCCTGGTGCTACTGATCATCGTTGTCGGGTTTGCCCTGTATGGGGTCTCGCTCTATAACGGGTTCGTCCGCTCACGGAACCTGATACAGGAGTCGTGGCGACAGATCGACGTCGAGCTCAACCGCCGCTACGACCTGATCCCCAACCTCGTCGAGACCGTCCGGGCCTACGCCGCGCACGAACGCAACACCCTCGAAGGCATCACCCGGCTGCGCAACCAGGCGGCCGCGCTCGCTCAGGCCGGTGGTGGGGCTGTGACCCAGGAGCGTGCCGCAGTTGAGGAGCAGTTGAGCGGCGCGGTTCGCCAATTGCTGGTCAGTGTCGAGGCGTATCCCGAGCTGAAGAGCAATGTGAACTTCCTTGAACTGCAGCGCGAACTCACTGCAACCGAGGATCGCATCGCAGCCGGACGCCGGTTCTACAACGCGAATGTGCGCAACTACAACACCCAAGTCGAGTCGTTCCCGTCGAATGTGCTGGCCGGCATGTTCAAGTTCGAGAAAGCCACCTATTTCGAGGTGAATGAGGCCGCTGTCCGACAGGCGCCGCAGGTGAGTTTCGGCGAGATCAGTGACCGGCCGGCCGGCTCGGCCCCGGAGCCTTCGAACGACCAGCTCGCTGCCGGCGCGGCCCCGTCCGCACTGCCCAACCCGCAGGCGTACCCGCAGGCCAATCCGGTCGCGCCGCCTCCGGGGGAGTTCCCGGCTCAGCAGCCGCCGCTGTACACGCCACCGCAGGCCCAGCCCGGGCCCGGCCAGCAGCCGCCGACGTACCAGCAGCCGCCCCAGGCGTAGGCTTAGGAATTCGCCTTTCGGCACGATTCCTCGGGGTTTTTTTATTCGACCCGGACCGCGCTGTGACTAGCACCTGAGCTAGCCGCAGCGCGGTCTTTTCTTGCGTTTGGCGGCAGTTCCGCCGTAGTCGCATTTGTGAGCATCAATGACCTTGAGGCCGCGGCTGCAGCGGGTTTTCCTCATGTGCTTAACTAGAGGCCTCGTGCGCCCGTCTGGGGGGATGGTGCTCGCGACGGAGGGGACAAGTCAATGAAGCAAACTTATCGGGTAAGTTCGCTGCGCCCGGGCATACCTATGCCTGTGCGGCGTGGCATTTCAGTACTGCTGGCGGGAATTCTTGCGCTGAGCAGCGTCCAGGTGGCCTTCGCCGCCGACGAGACCCCGGCGCCGGAGCCAGCGGCCACGGTGGCCCCCTCCGCCGCGAGCGCGGCCGCCGAGCCAAGCGCAGCGGCCGACGAGGGCGACAAGGCCAGCGACGCGGAGAGCAGCCCAGCGAAGAGCGCCGCGCCGGCTGAACCCGAGGAGCCTGCCGCGGACGCGTCCGACGACGCTGCCCGGTCCAACGACACCCAGAAGGCAGACGAGGCTGCTGAAGCTGACGACACCGCGAAGGCCGGTGACACGGCGAAGGCCGCGAAGGCCAAGCCCGGTGACACCGCGAAGGCGGACGAAACCGCCACTCCTGAGGCTGAGGCGCCGGCCGTGTCGGCCGCCGCCGACCAGCCGAGCGCGGACGCCGAGGTCGGTGCCCACGGCGGCCTTCGACCAGGGGACTGCGAAGTGCCTGGTGACTGCGCAGGGACCGCAGGCCGGTGGCTTCCTGAACACCGCGCTGCTGAAGGCATCCGGTGCGGACAGCAAGGTGTGGGCATGTTCGGAGCCGACCCCGACCGCGGTGGACGAACTGGATGACAGTGAAGATGACGGCGACACCGCGGTCCTCG
>JAKOQD010000106.1 GCA_029778515.1 Actinomycetes bacterium | reverse complement strand
GTGGACGCGATCTTCCCCCGCGCGGTGATCAACGCCGACGGCTCGGTGGGTGCTGAGCAGCGGATCGGCTTCTCGCTGACCGCCGACCACCAGGTGATCGACGGAGCGGACGCAGCCCGCTACCTGAAGGACCTGTGCGCGGCGATCGCCGACATCGACCTGACCGTGCTCGGCTGAACCGAATCCTGACAAGGAAGAACATCTGATGGCTGACTTTGACGTGATCGTCCTGGGCGGTGGCCCTGGCGGCTACCTGGCTGCCGAGCGGCTGGGGCATGCGGGCAAGAAGGTGCTGCTGGTCGAGAAGGAGTTTCTCGGTGGCACCTGCCTGAACGTGGGCTGCATTCCGACCAAGTCGCTGCTGAACTCGGCGAAGTTGTACTCCCACGCGCTGCACAGTGAGCAGTTCGGCGTGACCGCGACCGGGGTCAGCTACGACTGGGCCAAGGTGCAGGCGTGGAAGGCGGACGTGGTGTCCAAGCTGGTCGCCGGTGTCGCGGCGACCGAGAAGCGCAACGGGGTCGAGGTGGTCTTCGGCCACGGCACCCTGATCGGCGCCGGGGTGGTCGAGGTGGCCGGCGAGCGAAAGACCGCCGACCACGTGATCATCGCCACCGGCTCGGTGCCGGTGATGCCGCCGATCCCGGGCGCCAAGGACAACCCGCTGGTGGTCGACTCCACCGGCCTGCTCGCGGTCGCCGAAGTACCGAAGCGGTTGGTGGTGATCGGCGGCGGCGTGATCGGGGTCGAGTTCGCGTCCCTGTTCGCCGCGTTCGGTGCGCAGGTCGAGGTGGTCGAGATGCTGCCCGAGATCGTCCCCTTCATGGACGACGACCTGGCCGGACGCCTGCGCAAGGCGCTCAAGGACGTCACCTTCCGCCTCGGCTGCCGGGTCACCGGCATCGAGGGCGGCACCGTCGTGTATACCGACGCGAAGGGCAACGAGCAGCGCGCCGAGGCCGATCTGGTGCTGATGGCGGTCGGACGGCGTCCGCTGGTCGACGGCTGGGGCGCGAAGGAGGCCGGCCTGGAAGCCGGCCCGCGCGGGGTCCTCGTGAACGACACGATGCGCACCAACCTGCCGAACGTGTGGGCGGTCGGCGATGTCACCGGACGCAGCCTGCTCGCCCACGCCGCCTACCGGATGGGTGAGATCGCCGCGGCGCACATCATCGATCCGGCCGGGGCCAAGCGGGCTGGGCAGGTGTTGCGCGTCGACACCATCCCGTGGGCGGTCTACTCGATGCCCGAGGCTGCCGGCGTCGGGCTCACCGAGGCCCAGGCCAAGGCCCGCGGCCACCAGGTGGTCACGGCCACCGTCCCGCTCGCTGTCTCCGGACGCGCGGTCGCCGAGCAGGGCGTCCGTGGCCCGGGTGCGGTGAAGCTGATCGCTGAGGCGGCCACCCGCGCCATCCTCGGCATCCACATGCTCGGCAACTACGCCCCCGAAACCATCTGGGGAGCAGCAGCCGTCCTCGAAACCGAACTGAGCGTGGACGACCTGCGCCAGGTCGTCTTCCCGCATCCCACCGTGTCTGAGGCCATCCGCGAAGCGGCCTGGGCCATCCACTGATCTGACAAACGAAGAGGAACAGAAACAACCATGCCCAAGTCACTGAATGTGAATCCGGCCGAGGTCCGGAAGGCCTCGACGATCACGGTGCCGCCGATCCCGGTGAACGCCTACGTCCAGGATTTCGCCGCCGCGAAGCAGCGCTACGGCGCCGACGGCCTGGTCGCGATGCTCCACGACATGCTGGCCATTCGCGAGTTCGAGACCATGCTGAACTCGATCAAGACCACCGGCGGCTGGCAGGGCATCGAGTACAACCACAAGGGCCCGGCGCACCTGTCGATGGGCCAGGAAGCCTCCGCGGTCGGTCAGGCCGCTGAATTGGACGCCGACGACTACATCTTCGGCAGCCACCGCAGCCACGGTGAGATCCTCGCCAAGAGCTTCTCCGCGGCGCGCAAGCTCGACCCGGCCAAGCTCCAGGGCATCATGAGCACCTTCCTGGACGGCGATACCCTGCGCTACGCCGAGAAGATCGGCTACGACAGCGCCGAGGAGCTGACCGAGAACTTCATCCTGTTCGGCACCCTGGCCGAGATCTTCGCCCGCAAGGTGGGCTTCAACCGGGGCATGGGCGGCTCGATGCACGCCTTCTTCACCCCGTTCGGCTCGATGCCCAACAACGCCATCGTCGGCGGCTCGGCCCCGATCGCCAACGGCTCGGCGCTGTTCAAGCGGGTCAACCGCCGCCCCGGCATCGTGATCTCCAACATCGGCGACGCCTCGATGGGCTGTGGACCGGTGTGGGAAGCGATGATGTTTGCCGCGATGGACCAGTTCCGTCAGCTGTGGCGCGACGAGGACGGCGGCAGCCCGCCGATCCTGTTCAACTTCTTCAACAACTTCTACGGCATGGGCGGCCAGACCGACGGCGAGACCATGGGCTACGACATCCTGGCCCGGGTCGGCGCGGGTGTGAACCCCGAAGCCATGCACGCCGAGCGGGTCGATGGTTACGACCCGTTGGCGGTCGCGGACGCGATCAAGCGCAAGAAGGAGTTGCTGCTGGCCGGCAAGGGCCCGGTGCTGCTGGACACCATCACCTACCGGTTCTCCGGCCACAGCCCGTCCGATGCGTCGAGCTACCGGACCCGCGAAGAGGTCGAGGCCTGGGAGCAGGCCGACTCGATCAAGGCCTTCTCCGACCTGCTGGTCGCCAAGAAGGTGCTGACCACCTCCGGCGTCGAAGACCTGCACGGCAAGCTGGTCGAGCGGCTGACCAAGGTGCTCTCGCTGGCCTCCAACGACGACCTCGAGCGGGTGGACGCCACCTACATCGAGGCCCGGATGCTCAGCAACGAGAAGGTCGAGGCATTCGGCAACGGCGAGGAGCCGGAGCTGAACGAGCCGCTGGCCGAGAACGCCCGGGTGAAGGCGATCGCCAAGAAGGTCCGCACCGCCAAGGACGAGAACGGCAAGCCGGTCTCGAAGGTGAAGATGTACCAGTTCCGCGACGGCCTGTTCGAGGCGATGGCGCACCGGTACGCGATCGACCCGACCATGTGCGCCTGGGGCGAGGAGAACCGTGACTGGGGCGGCGCGTTCGCCGTTTACCGCGGCCTGACCGAGCTGCTGCCGTACCGGCGGCTGTTCAACTCCCCGATCTCCGAGGCCGCGATCGTCGGCGCCGGCGTCGGCTACGCGCTGTCCGGCGGACGGGCCGTGGTCGAGCTGATGTACTGCGACTTCCTCGGCCGCGCCGGTGACGAGGTGTTCAACCAGATGGCCAAGTGGCAGTCGATGTCGGCCGGTCTGCTGAAGATGCCGCTGGTGCTGCGGGTGAGCGTGGGCAACAAGTACGGCGCCCAGCACTCCCAGGACTGGTCGGCGCTGGTCGCGCACATCCCCGGCCTGAAGGTGTACTTCCCGGCCAACCCGACCGACGCCAAGGGCATGCTGAACCTGGCCCTGGCCGGCACCGACCCGGTGGTCTTCCTCGAATCCCAGCTGCTCTACGACATCGGCGAGCAGTTCGAGGTCGGCGGTGTTCCCGAGGGCTACTACGAGACCGCCGAGGGCCAGCCGATCGTCCGCCGCGAAGGTACCGACGTGACCATCGCCACCCTGGGCGCGACCCTCTACCGGGCGATCGAGGCCGCCGACGTGCTGCAGGAGAAGTACGGCATCTCGGCCGAGGTGATCGACCTGCGCTTCGTCGCGCCGCTCGACTACGCCCCGGTCGTCGAGAGCGTGAAGAAGACCGGACGCCTGGTGCTGGCCTCGGACGCGGTCGCTCGCGGCTCGTTCCTGCAGACAGTGGCCACCGACATCCAGAACCTGGCCTTCGACGCACTGGACGCCCCGGTGGTCGTGGTCGGCGCGCGCAACCACATCACCCCGGCCCCCGAACTGGAAGACCTGTTCTTCCCGCAGGCCGAATGGATCGTCGACGCCATCCACGAGCGCATCCTGCCGCTGCCCGGACACGTCCCGGGTGCCAACTACACCGACGGTGAACTGATCCGCAGGACCCGCCTGGGCGTCTGACCTTCCCGAGCCTGCGGGGCCCTTACGTTCGAGGGTCGAGCAGCCGAAATCGTCGAGGGCCAGTCTTCGGCGCTGAGAACCAGCCACAGCGGCTGGCGCTCAGCGTCCAAGGCTGGCCCTCGGTGCTTCTAGGCAGACCCACAGCACGTTGCCTTCGGACGACACCGGCCAGCTTGGGTGCCCATGACCGGGGCAGAAACGCATCAAAGTACCGCCCGACTCCTCAATGAGCACGGTGTAGACCTGGTCAACGAAGGCCGACACAGCGCGGTCGTCGGTGACGTCGATGCCCGTGAACACCGGCGTGCCACCCGTTGGCCGGCCACCGACCGCCAGGGCTACCTCAATCACGCAGCCGTCCCCGGCTCCGCTGCTGGTGATGCTCGCAACCTGCCAGTCTGGTGATGCGCCCACTTGGTCAAGAATGAGCTGAGTAAGCGCAGCGATTCTGGCCGCCGATTTAGCGATCGCGATCCTTCCCACCATCTGGTCGAGAACCTTCGTCAAGCTCAAGAATCGTTCCGACGCTTCCTGAGGTCTTCCCGGAAACCCAATCGTGCTGGGAGAGCCCGGCCTGCGCCGGGATGACGGTGGAACCGGGCTCTGGGGACGTTACGCGCGGGAGCGGCTGATCTCGTCGTACCGCACCCGCTTGCGGGTGCTCAGCAAGAGATCAGGCGCGGGAGCGGCTGATCTCGTCGTACCGCACCCGCTTGCGGGTGCTCAGCAAGAGATCAGGCGCGGGAGCGGCTGATCTCGTATAACGCCACCGCTGCAGCCACGGACGCGTTCAGCGACTCCACCGCTGAGCTGATCGGGATGTTCACCAGCACGTCGCAGTTCTCTCGCACCAGGCGC
>JAKOQD010000105.1 GCA_029778515.1 Actinomycetes bacterium | reverse complement strand
GTGCGGGCGCGCTGGTCCTCCAGGATCGAGACCTGGGCACCCGTGATGGAGATGCTCTCCTGGGACCGTGCCACACCTCCACGGTAGTCTCGGCCCGGCGAACCCGCCAACGAACCCGGGAGCCGCAGTGACTGCCACGCTCGAACGTACGCCGCCCCGCGCGGCCGTGCGCACCTGGCCGCTGGCAACGGCCGCCATCGTGACACTGCACTTCGCGTTCTGGGGGCTGACCATGCTCCGGGGCTGGCTCTACTGGGACGACTTCATCCTGCAAGGGCAGGCGGCCCGACTGGGCCTGTCGACGGAACTGCTGCTGAACAACCACGACGGCCACGTCATGCCGGCGGTGTACGCCATCGTGTGGTTCCTGCAGGATCTGGGCGGCTTGGACTACGGCGTTGTCGCGGTCAGCATGCTGCTCGGCCAGGTCGCCCTTGTCGCGTCGGCTGTCCTGGCGTTCCGGGCCGTGCTGGGTCACGGCATGGGGTCAGCCGTTGCACTTGCCGTGTTCCTGCTCAGTCCGATCATGCTGCCCGGCTTCACCTGGTGGTCGGCTTCGCTCACCCTCACGCCGATGCTGACCTGCTTGCTGTTCGCGACAGTGGCCCAGGTCAGGTACCTGCGCAGTGGGTCCACGGGGTCGGCAATCACCGCGTATGCGCTGGTCGCGGTGTCGCTGTGCTTCTTCGAGAAGAGCTTGCTGATCCCGGTCTGGCTGTTCCTGCTCACCGTGCTTGCGACTCCCGAATCAGGCTTCCTGGCCGCCACGAGGCTGACCCTGCGACGGCATTGGCGACTGTGGACTGGCTGGGTCGTGCTGGGGCTTGCCTATCTCGTGGCTTTCGGCCAGGTCGCCGAGGGTCGTACCCATCTGCCGACCGGTCCGGGTCAGGTCGTCGACCTCGTGTGGTGAGCGCTTACGGCCACGATCGCCCCGGGCCTGGTGGGCGGCCCAGTGTGGTGGGTGCCCGTGGACTACAGCGCCTCGTTCGCCGATCCCCCGTTCTGGCTGCGGCTGCTGGGCGCTGCCGCGCTGCTGTTCGCGATCGTCGCGGGGGTCCGCCAGGCTGGTCCGGCCCGCAAGGCCTGGATCGCCGCCGGGATCTACCTCGCCCTGGACCTGACGACATTCGCGGTGGGCAGGCTCGGGCCTGCGGGCGACCCCGGCGTCGTGCAAGCCGGACGTTACGTGGCCACCAGCATGGTGGCGATCGCCGTTGCCTTGGGCGCCACGGCCCACGCACGGAGGGCCGCACTGCAGCATCCGCGTGTGCGCTGGCCGTTGGTCGGCGGACTGACCCTGGCCGGTCTCCTGACCTTGTTCTCCGTCTTCGGTTATGCCGCGATCTGGGGCGACAACCCAGCCCGCACGTGGGTGGGCAACGCCCGCGCCGATCTCGCCCGCGCCGACGCGGCCGTTCCCCTGCTGGACCAGGACGTGCCCGATTTCCTGCTGCTTCCCGTGACCCATCCCTACAACCAGATCAGCTGGTTCCTTGCGCCGGTCCGGCCGCAGCCGGGGGTTTCGGCGAGCACGAGTCAGCTGCAGATCCTGGACAACCGAGGCCACCTGGTCCCCGCCGCGGTGGACGGTCCGGCCTCTACCGCCACGACCTGTACGCCCGTGCCCCCGGGCGCCTCTGGCACCCTGCCGTTGGAGCACGCGGTGATTGCGTGGCTGCACACCGTCGCGATCGACTACCAGGCACAGCGCGCGGGCGTGATCGAGGTGTCCATCGGTTCCGGAGATCCGGTCCCGGCCACGGTCGTGTCCGGACGCCATCAGGTCTTCGTGCGCGCAGAGGGGGGTGAAGCCAGCGTGACCGTGCGGGCCACCGATGCCTCGCTGTGCGTCGCCAGGGTGAAGGTAGGCGCTGTTGTCCCGGCGGACCTGCCGTACGGTGGAGGCACCGACATCACCGATCAACTCGAGGATCTCGAGAACGGAGGCAGACAGCCATGAGCAACCGCACCTACCGTCTCACCGAGATCGTGGGCACCTCCCCCGACAGCATCGACCAGGCGGTCCGCAACGGGATCGGCCGGGCGTCGCAGTCCCTGCGCCACATCGACTGGTTCGAGGTCACCGACATCCGCGGGTACATCCGCGACGGCGACGTGAACCACTACCAGGTGACGCTGAAGATCGGCTTCCGGCTCGAGGACGAATAGCCACTTGTCCGACGTACTGACGGTTCTCAAGCGCCCGACCTGGTGGGGTCTGCTGCTCGCGTTACCGTTCGCGATGGCACTGTGCCTCGTGGCCGCCAACTGGCAATGGGATCGCTATGAACGACGGTCGGCCGAGCAGCAGCGCGCCGACGCCGTCGAGAGCACAGCCCCAGTACCGCTGAACGCTGCCCTGCAGCCGGGCCAAGACTCACCAGCACTGGCCCAGTTCACACCTGTCACGGCCACCGGCACCTATGACCCGCAGACGATCCTGATCCGCAACCGTTCGCTGGACGAATTGCGCGGAATGTGGGTGGTCAGTCCGCTGCGACTGGCTGACGGCGGTGTGGTGCTGGTCCTGCGGGGCTGGCAAGAAGCCACCCGGGACAACGTGCAGAGCCCCGACCTGCCCTCGCCACCTACCGGGCAGGTCACCGTCACCGGGGTCCTGCAACCCTCGGAGCGCAAGCGCGGTGTCGGGCTGCTGAGCAACGGTGAGGCAACCACGCTGAACACCGAGACGCTGTGCCCAGATGCCGCGTGCTACCGGGCCTACGTGCAGTTGATCTCCTCACAGCCCGCGGACACGGTGACGGCAGTGCCTGTCCGTGGTCCCGGTCTGGGCCCGCACCAGGGCTACGCGGGGCAGTGGGTGATCTTCGCTCTCATGCTGCCTGTCGGCTACGTGATACTCCTTCGGCGTGAAATCCGGGAGACGCGTGCGGCACGCAACCCCATGACCGTGTCCAGCTGAGGCAGGATGGAGGCATGGATCTTGGCCTGCAGGGCCGCTGTTTCGTACTGACCGGCGCGTCGCGCGGTCTGGGATTCGCGGCCGCCCAGGCGCTGGTCGCCGAGGGCGCGAACGTCGTGGTCGTCGCCCGCGACCAGGCCACGCTGGACAACGCCGTCGCCGACCTGGGAGCGGCAGCCTTCGGAATCTCCGCCGACCTCGGGGCGGAGAGCACCTCGGAGATCGTGACGGCGGCGGCCCTCGCCCGCTTCGGCCGGCTCGACGGTGCCCTGATCAGCGCCGGCAGCCCGCCGCCCGGGACTCCGATGACTGCGTCCGACGACGCCTGGCGGGCCGCCTTCGAGACGTTGTTCCTCGGCGGTCTGCGGATGGCCCGGGCGACAGCTGCTTCGGTGACCCGGGAAGAGGGCCTGCCGGGCACCTCGGGCAGCATCCTCATGGTGCTGTCGACCTCTGCCCGCTCCCCCATCCAGGGGCTGGCACTGTCCAACGGCTTGCGGCCGGGCCTGGCCATGATGGTCAAGGACCTCGCCGACGAACTTGGGCCGCAGGGGGTCCGGATCAACGGCATCCTGCCCGGCCGGATCGCCACCGACAACGTGTTCGCCCAGGATGCCCGGCAGGGGGACCCCATGGCGGTGCGGCGGCGCCGGGAGGCCGCGATTCCGCTGCGGCGCTACGGCGAGCCCGACGAGTTCGGCGCGGTGGCGGCGTTCCTGCTGTCCCCGGCCGCGTCCTACATCACCGGCGCGTTGATCCCGGTCGAGGGTGGAGCGCTGCGGTCGCCGTGACGCGACACGATGTGGGCGCGAGCTACGGCGAACCCGCGGAGCCAATTCGTGAGCATTCCGGGCATCCGTGAGCACCGCGGGCGGGGTTTTTGGTCGCCGGAAGGCTAACCGATGCCCAGAGTGCTAACCGATTGCGAGTCCACCGACATGCCACTGGTCGTCAGAAAGCCGCGCGGGCTGAGGTCCGCAGCGCTTGCGGCCGTCCGCCTCAGCCGACGGTCGTCAGGCTGAACTGCGCGTAGTGCCGCGCATAGACGCCACCGGCGGCCAACAGGTCGTCGTGCGTGCCGCGCTCCACGATCCGGCCGTCCTCGACGACCAGGATCAGGTCGGCGTCGCGTACGGTCGACAGCCGGTGGGCGATCACCAGCGACGTCCGGCCGCTCAGGGCCGCGGACAGGGCACGCTGCACGGCCCGTTCGTTCTCGCTGTCGAGGTGAGCGGTGGCTTCGTCTAGAACGACCACGCCGGGGCGCTTAAGCAGCAGTCGGGCGATCGCCAGCCGCTGCTTCTCCCCGCCGGACAGCCGATAGCCGCGATCCCCAACCACGGTGTTCAGCCCATCCGGCAGGCTGCGGATGAGCTCGGCGATCTGGGCATCCTCGCAGGCCGCCCAGATCTGCTCGTCGGTCGCGTCCGGCGC
>JAKOQD010000014.1 GCA_029778515.1 Actinomycetes bacterium | reverse complement strand
TCCGCCACGTTCCGCGTCCGACAGCGTCTTCAGCAGCGAGTCGGCGATTAGGGTGCCCATCGTGGACTCCTTGGAACGGTCGTCCCGCGTCCCGCCGGCGTAGACGCCGTTGACGTAGCTGCCGCCGCTGAAAGCGGTGGTGATGTCTGCGGTCAGCTTGCCGGTCTCCTCGGAGCCGACCTTGTCGGCGTAGGCGAGCGCAGCCTTGGTGATGTCGTCGACCGTCTGGACCACCGAGTAGGAAGCGACCAGATCGGCAGGCTTGTCCTTGGTGCGGTCGATCAGCTTGGCCGCGTACTTGGTCACATTGCCGCTTGCGTCGACCGTAAGCACGGCCTGCGCCAGCTTTTCGCTGTAGGAGGCAGCCTGCAGGACCGGACGGTCACCGCCACCCGGCTTGGCCGCGGTGTAGCTGTAGGACTGGTGGGTGTGCGCCGTGAAGATCACGTCCACACTGGCGGCCGTCTTGTTCACGATGTCGGCGAATGCGCCACCGGCGGCCACCTGGTCGGGCAGCGGCACGGGCAGGCTGCGGGCGGCACCTTCGTGGTACTCGGCGACGAGCACCTGGGCCTCGCCGTTGGCGGCGTTGCCATCGGAAAGCTGCGCGGCGACCCGGTTCATGGCCTCGACCGGATCACCGAAGGTGACGTCCTTGATCCCGATAGAGGAGACCAGCGAGGGGGTCTCCTGGGTGACCACGCCGATCACGCCGACGGTGATACCGCCGACGGTGTAGACCTTGTACTCCGGCAGTGCCGGGATCTGGGTGCCGACCTTGTAGACGTTGGCGCCGAGGTAGTCCCACTTCGCGTTTGGAGTGGCGCCGATCACCCGTCCGGTGAGGTCGGCGAAGCCCTTGTCGAACTCGTGGTTGCCGACCGCGGACGCCCTCACATTGAGCGCGTTCAGCACATCGATGGTGGGCTGGTCGGCCTGGGTGGCGGACGCGAACAGCGAGGCACCGATGTTATCGCCGGCCGAGAGCAGCAGCGTGTTGTCGACGCCATAGGTCGCGCGCTCCTTCTCGATCGTGCCGGCGAACTGAACGGTGGTGTCGGTCGCGATCCGGCCGTGGAAGTCATTGAAGTTCAGCAGGTTGATCGTCACTTCGTCCGCTGCCTGCGCTGGTGCTGCAGTGAGTGGTGCGAGTGCCAGGCCGGCGCCGATGACGGCTGTTCCGAACAAGCGGACGGCCCTGGTGTAATTTGGTTTCACCCGTTCTCCTTAAGGTGCTGACAAGGGTAGTTACCGGATTCGGATCGGGCGGTCCTGGCCGGATGTGGCCCGGGCGGCCCTGCCCGAGACTTCCGGCCAACTCTGATTCGGGGCTGGCCGGATCGGTCCATCATGGTCTCCGGACAGGTCACCTGTCGATGGAATCGAGGAACTCGCGGTACCTATTTGCGCGAAGTGCGCGGCTTTCCGTCTGGGGCGCCGCGGGGCCGCTGGTCACGGCTCCCGGAACCGAGCGGTGCGATCGAACGGCCGCCGTCGGTTGGGGCGAGGCCACCCTGGCAGCCGGGGCAGTAGAACACTGTCCGCTCCCGGGTCGGCGGCCCGATCATTGCTACCCGCACGGTCGCCCCGCAGCGGCGACAGGGCCTCCCCGAACGACCGTGTACATAAGTGTTCTCGTTCGGCCGGCGGCTGCCCGTGGTCGATTGCACCGCATGCGGTAGCGCGGCCAGCATCAGCCGGCGGGCACGCTCGATGACGACCGCCAGTCCGCTCGAGGTGAACTCTGCAGCCGGCCTCCACGGGTGCAGGCGCACCAGGAAGAGGGCCTCGCTGGCCCACAGGGTGCCGATACCGGCGAGGTTGCGCTGGTCGAGCAGGGCAGCGCCGATAGTCGTGCCGCTCTGGGCGACGTTGGCCACAGCAGTAGCGAGGGCGAAGTCGTCGGCGAGGATGTCCGGACCGAGCCGGCCGATCAGTTGGCCTTCCTCGGCCGTCCGCACCAGATCGAGTTCGCCCAGCCGCAGCCCCAGGGCCGTCCACTCGGAGTTGGCCAGCAGGGCGCGAAGGTCGCGTCCGCCAACCGCACCTGCGCGCAGTTCGACTGATCGCGGGGGGAGATCCCGGCCTTCGCCGGGATGACGTTGGGGTGGGCCGGGATGACGTTGGGGTGGGCCGGGCTGACGCTGGGGTGGGCCGGGATGACGTTGGGGTGGGCCGGGCTGACGCTGGAGTGCGGGTGGGTCTGACGTTGGGCCCGAGCCAGGCGTTGGGCCGGAGTGTTCGATTCGCCACTGGCCCTCCATACGCAGGTGGGAATGCAGCGTCCAACCGGAATCGAACCGGATCAGGATGTGCTTTCCGTACGGCACCACCCCGACCACGGTCATGCCGACCAGGTTCGCCGTGGAAAGGGTCGGCCAGCGCAACTCGGCCGCGGTCAGCACGCGTCCGGCGAGTGCGGCGTGCAGCCGGTCACAGGTGCGCTTGACTGTGTCGCCTTCAGGCATCGTTTACCGCCGCAGCCTCAGCCCGCTCGGCGTGAGTCCGAATCCGGCGGACGCTAGGGCGGCCGCCAGCTGCGACTCGGTGCCGAGCACGGATTCGCCGTCGACCTTCGTCACGGTCAGCTTGCCCAGTGCACCGCGATGGACGGCGCCGGCGAGCGCCGCTGCGGCCGGGTTGAGCCGGCCCGGATCGTCCGACCAGGAGAGCAGCGTGCGCCCGCCGCGTTCCACGTAGAGCACGAGATCGCCGTCTAATAGCACCACCAGCGCGCCGGCCTTGCGTCCGGGCAGGTGGCCGCCCTCGGCTCGGGCTGGCCAGGGGAGTGCCGCGCCATAGGGGTTGGCTGGGTCGGCCGCGGCCAGCACCAGCGCGCGGGGGTCGGCTGGCGTGTCCTCAAGCGGACGGGCGGACGCGCGCAGCCGGTCGACGGCGCCGACCGTGCCGAATTGGGCTGCGCCGAGCCCTTCGATGAAGTAGCCGCGACGGATCCGGCCGGACTCCTCGGCTGCGGCCAGCACCGGATAGATGCCGCCGAAACCACCGGCGATCTCCTCTGCGGCGACGCTGCCCCTGGTCACCACGCCGTAGCGCTCCAGCAGCACCTCGGCGGTGCCCACGGCCCGCTCTGTTGGGCTGACCTCCAGGCTCGGCAGCGCGGACCAGCGTCCGGCCACCTGAGGAGCGGACGCACGGGCGGCGACCAGCGATCTCGCGGGCAGGCGGCCGTAACGCCCGCGACCGGGAGCGGACGGGCGGCTGCGATGCGCCGGTCGGCCCTGACCCAGCAACGCCCGCAGTGGGGCAAGAGTGTCGTTGCTGAGGTGGCCCGACCAGACCAGGTCCCAAAGCACGCGGGTGAGCTCGGGGTCCGCGATGTCGAGTTGGTCGGCGAGCGGACGGAAGAAGTAACCACCGCTGCCGAGCGCCGCGAGGACCGTTTCGGCCAGTTCGTCCGGTACCGCGGCCGGCGGCGCGAGGGTGAGGTGGGCCATCTCGGCGGGTTGCAGCGAGACCCAGCCGTCCGTGCCCGCGAGGCTGCCGCGGCCCTGCCAGACCACCTCGCCGCTGGCGGTGAGCTCGTCGAGCATGCTGGGGTGGTAGTCGATCACCCGGGCAGGCAGGATCAGCGACTCCAGCGCGCTCGCCGGCACCGCCACCCCGGCCAGTTGCTCGATCGCACGCAGGACCCCGTCGACACCACGCAACTCGCCGAAGCCCTGCCAGAAAGGCAGGAAACGCGCGAAGTCACTCGCGCTGACCGGTTCCACCGCCTCGCGCAGCGCCGCCAGGGACCGCCGGCGCAGCAGCCTGAGCACACGCGCGTCACAGAACTGGGTGGCGTCGAAGTGATCGGCGCTGCGGGCCGGGGTCTCGACTTTCTGGCCCAGCGGGGTCTCGACATGCGCGACCGGCTGAGCCGAGACTGGCAACCAGCCGGGCGGACGCAGGTCGCCCTCGACCAGGCGTCCGGACGCAACCAGGCGGCGCAGCAGATCTCGGGCCACGGCGACGCCGATACCGAGCCACTGGGCGGCCTCGCCAGCGGTGAACACCGTGTGGCTACGGGCGTAGCGTGCGAGCAGGTCACCGAGCGGGTCGGGCACTGGGGCGGCCAGCGCGTCCGGCACGCCGACCGGCAGGGGCACGCCGAGGGCGTCGCGAACCCTTCCGGCGTCCTCGATCACCGCCCAGCGCTCGCCCGGTAGCGCCAGCACCCGCCGTGCCTGGGTGAGGTCGTCCAGCCACCCGCCCACGATGTGCGGCCCAGCCCGAGACCGCGCCTGCAAAGCCGCCGTGGTCAGCGGGCCGAGGCTCCGCAACAGGTCGGTGAGTTGGTCGGCGTCCCTGGCTTTCCTGGACTCGTCCAGGTGCTGCAACTCCCGTTCGGTCCGGGTCAGGGCGTCCGGGTCGAGCAACTCCGAAAGCGCCAGCCCCTCGCTGGTGCCGAGCAGATCGGCCAGCAGCGTGGGGTCGAGGCTGAGCGCGGCCGCGCGGCGCTCAGCTAGGGGTGAGTCGCCCTCGTAGAGGAACTGCGCGACGTAGCCGAACAGCAGGGAGGAGGCGAACGGCGACGGCTGTCGGGTCTCGATCGCCACGGTAGAAATCTGGCGGGAGCGGACGCCGCGCAGCAGCGTTACCAGGCTGGGCACGTCGAAGACGTCGTTCACGCACTCGCGGACGGCCTCCAGCACGATCGGGAAGCTCGGATACTGGCTGGCCACCTCCAACAATTGGGACGCGCGGAGCCGTTGCTGCCACAGCGCCTGCCGCCGGTCCGGACGCCGCTTGGGCAGCAGCAGGGCCCGTCCGGCGCACTCCCGGAAGCGGGCGGCGAACAGTGCGGAGCCGCCGATCTGCTCGTTGACCAGGCCCGGGATCTCGTCTGGATCCGGGAAGAGCAGCTCGACCAGCTCATCCATGGACGAACTGCGGGATGCATGGCTTGCTCGGGTCCCGACCTGCTCGACCAGTGGATTGTCCGAATCGGCCAGCCAGTCGGTGTCGGGCAGCCGGAAGACCAGGCCGTCGTCGGCGTGCATGGCCTGCACGTCCACGCCGAAGCGCTCCCGCAGCCGCGCGGTCACCACCAGCGCCCACGGGGCGTGCACGCGCGCGCCGTAGGGCGAGTGCACGACCACCCGCCAGTCGCCCAACTCGTCGCGGAAGCGTTCCACCACGAGCTGACGGTCGTTGGGGATGCGTCCGATCGCCTCGGTCTGCTCGTTCAGGTAGGCAATCAGGTTGTCGGTCGCCCAGTCGTCGAGCCCGACGGCGCGGACGCGTTCGCGGGCCTTGGCCGGTTTGAGCCCGGACACCTCACGCAGGAAGGCGCCGATCCCTGCCCCGAGTTCGGCTGGCCGCCCGATCGAATCGCCCTTCCAGAAGGGAAGACGAGCGGGCAGGCCGGGGGCCGGGGTGACCCGAACCTGGTCATGGGTGATCTCCTCGATCCGCCACGACGAGGTGCCGAGGGTGATCACGTCACCCACCCGGGACTCGTAGACCATCTCCTCGTCGAGCTCGCCGACGCGCCGGCCAGGACCGTCGGAGGCGAGGAAGACCCCGAACAGGCCGCGGTCGGGGATGGTGCCGCCGCTGGTCACCGCGAGCCGTTGCGCGCCGCGGCGTCCGGAGAGGGTGTCGGTGGTGCGGTCCCAGACCAGGCGCGGACGCAGCTCCGCGAACTCGTCGGACGGGTAGCGTCCGGCCAGCATGTCGAGCACCGATTCGAGCACCGGGCGGGTGATCGTGGCGAAGGGCGCCGATCTTCGGATCAGGGCCTCCAGGTCCCCCACCGTCCAGTCGTCCATCGCCACCATCGCGACGATCTGCTGCGCGAGCACGTCTAAGGGGTTGGCCGGGACGTGCAGCGACTCGATCTCGCCGGCCCGCATGCGCTCCACCGCGACCGCTGTCTGCACTAGGTCGCCGCGGAACTTGGGGAACAATACGCCCCGCGACACGGCGCCCACCTGGTGCCCGGCCCGGCCCACGCGCTGCAGCCCGGACGCGACCGAAGGCGGCGCCTCAACCTGGATGACCAGATCGACCGCACCCATGTCGATGCCCAGTTCGAGGGACGATGTCGCCACCACCGCCGGCAGGCGTCCGGCCTTCAGATCTTCCTCGGTGAGCTGCCGCTGCTCCCGGCTGACCGAGCCGTGGTGCGCCCTGGCCAGTACCGGTGGCGCGCCGTGGCTGATCGCCGACTGCGCCATCACCTGAGCGGGCGCGCGCGGCGAGATCCCGGCGTTCGCCGGGATGACGTTACTGCGGCCCACGCTGCTGGGATCCATGTCATCCCGGGCTTGACCCGGGATCTCCGCGTGGGCCTGGGAGGCTTTGGTGGTCTCGACCGGCTCGATCGGCAACTCGGCCTCGAAGCGCTCCAACCAGATCTCGTTGAGCCGCGACGTCAAGCGCTCAGCGAGCCGACGGGAGTTGACGAAGACCAAGGTGGAGGAGTGTGCAGCGATTTCGTCGACGATCCGCTCCTCGACGTGCGGCCAGATCGAGGTGCGCTGCGGATCACCCGCTGCCGGCCCGGAGAGGTCACCGGTCACCTCGCCGATCGCGGCCAAGTCAGGCACCGGCACCACCACCTGCAGGTCCCACTGTTTCTCGCTCGGTGGCTGCACGCGGGCGACCTCGCGTCCGCCGGACAGGAAGCGAGCCACCTCATCGACCGGCTGAACCGTGGCTGACAAGCCGATTCGCTGTGCGGGCCGGTCCAGCAGGGCGTCCAGGCGCTCCAGGCTCAGCGCCAGGTGGGCGCCTCGTTTCGCGCCGGCGACGGCGTGCACCTCGTCCACGATCACGGTCTCGACGCCGGTCAACACCTCGCGAGCTGCGGATGTGAGCAGCAGGAACAGCGACTCGGGCGTGGTGATCAGGATGTCCGGTGGCTGTTTGGTGAACTTGCGCCGCTCCTCGGCCGGGGTGTCGCCCGAGCGCACCGCGACCCGGATGTCGGGACGCTCAAGTCCGAGCCGGGTGGCCGCATGTCCGATGCCGACCAGGGGAGCGCGCAGGTTGCGTTCGACGTCGACAGCAAGCGCCTTCAGCGGGGAGATGTAGAGCACCCGACAGCGCCTGCTCGGCTCAGGCGCGGGCTCAGTGGCCAGCCGGTCAAGTGCCCAAAGGAAGGCCGACAGCGTCTTGCCGGAGCCAGTCGGCGCGACGACCAGCGTGTGGCGACCTGACGAGATCGCGTCCCAGGCGCCGGCCTGCGCCGAGGTGGGCGCGGCGAAGTTGCTCCGGAACCACTCCCTGGTGGCTGCGGAGAACCGTTCCAACACGTTTCCCGGCATGGTGCATCAACTGTGCCACGACCCACTGACAGCACTCGGCCGCGCACCCCTACCCGACGACGGACGCACTGGCGCGAGAATTCGCTGCCCAGACCGGGGAGAGCATCACCGAGGCGATCCGGCTGGCGATGAGCGAGCGACTCGCCCGGTTGCGGCGCCAGAATCTGGCTTTCAGCAGCCACCACCCTCACTGAGGCACTGATCGTCGCCGAGGCCCGACAGGGGAGAGAGGCAGCCGCCGATCTGGCCGCCTTGCTCGCCGAACTTGAAGCGGAGGTGGTCAGCATTGGCGAAGCTCAGGCCGAGGTCGCCGCGTCCGCTTGGCGGAGGTTTGGCAAGGGCCGGCATCCGGCCGCGCTGAACTTCGGCGACGTCTTCAGCTACTCGCTGGCCGCGGTCCGCGGCGAACCACTGCTCTTCAAGGGCCGGGAGTTCGCCGCCACCGACGTCAGCCAAGCGTGATCAGTCCGCCACGACCACCGGTTCGGCCTTGCGGGCAGCCCGCCGATTGGCGCGCTTCTCCCGCCAAGTCTCCAGTAGGTCATAGAGCACCGGCACCAGGATCAGGGTGAGCAGAGTGGACGAGATCAGCCCGCCGATCACCACGATTGCCAGCGGCTTGGAGATGAACACCCCGCCGCCGGTCAGCCCGAGGCTCATCGGAATCAGGGCGAAGATCGTCGCCAGCGCGGTCATGATGATCGGCCGCACCCGCAGCCGCGCGCCCGCCTGAATGGACGCGTCCACGCCCAACCCGGCCTTGCGTTTCTGGTTGATCAGGTCGATCAGCACGATTGCATTGGTCACCACGATGCCGATGAGCATCAGCAGGCCGATCATGCTGGGCACGCCGAGCGCAGTGTCGGTGAGCAGCGACAGGCCCAGTGCACCCGTCGCCGCGAACGGAATCGACACCAGCAGGACCAACGGCTGCAGCAGCGAGCCGAACGTCGCCACCATGATCAGGTACACCGCGAAGATGGCGATCAACATCGCCAGCCCGAGCTGCTGGAACGACTCGGTCTGCTGCTGCGACACCCCGCCGACGCGGACGGTGACCCCGTCCGGTAGGTCGAGCGCCGCGATGCCTGCTTTGATCTGGCTGGTTGTGGTGCCGAGGTCGCTCGACTCCGAGGAGGCGGTCAACGTGGCCGCGCGCGTCCCGTCCACCCGGGTGATCATCGCCGGCGCGTTGACCAGCTGGACGTCAGCGACAGCCTTCAGCTTGATCGGCTTGGCGGTCGCCTTCCCCGCCTCCTTGCCGGCGTCGCTGAGCGCCTGCTGCTTGTCCTGTGCATCGAGGGTCTTGGTGCGACTCTCCGCCAGCCCCTCCAGTTGCTTGTTCACAGCCGTCACTTGGGCCTTGGACGCGGCGACGCCCTGCGCCAACTGCACCACCTGCATGCTCACGCCCGAGACCGCCTGGGTGAGCTTGAACACCGCAGCGCTGACCGTCGGGCCTTGCTGGTCGGGCGGCAACTGTTCGATCTGGTTGAGCTGGGACTGCAGCGACTTCAACTGCTTCTTCGCCTTCGCCAGCTGCTTCTCCAGCTTCGCCGCCGACTTCTTGGCCGCCGAGCGGCTCTTCTCCAGCGCCTTCACCTGGTCGTTATAGGCGGTGGTCTGGGTCTTCTTGGAGTCAGCTTGGAGCTTCTCCGAATCCTCACTGACCTTGTCCGCAGCATCGCTCTTGGCTTGTGCGTTCATGAGCTGCGTCACCGGCAGCTTGATCTCGCGCAGCTCCTTGATGTTCTTCACCGGCGCCTGCGAGCGCAAGTAGACGTTCAGGGTGGTGTCGCCCTGGGCCAACGTCCCGATCAGCTGCCCCCGCACCGACCTGGCGACCGCCTGGCCGATCGACGCCTGGGTCATGCCCTTGTCAGCGGCCTTCGCTTCGTCCACATCGACCGAAAGCTGGTCCCGGGCCTCGCTCAGGTCGCTGGCGATGTTGGTCAATCCTGGGACGGTCTTCATCATTTCGAGCACCTGGTCGTTGGCGACCATGAGCTGTTCGGAGTCTGAGCTCTCCACGTACAGCACCACCCCGGTGGCGCCGCCCTGACCGCTACCCACCGACACCTCGACCTCACCCACGGACGAGCCGAGGTCAGCCAGTTGGCGGCGCAGTTCGGTGGCAACCACCTTGCCGTCACCACCGGCCTTCAATGGCACGGTGAAGGTGGCTTGGTTGGTGTCGGCCTGGCTGCCCATAAACACCGAGGTGGAGCCGCCGATGCTCGTGGAGTATGCGTCCACGGACGGGTTCTGCGCGAGCAGCTGCTCCACCTTGGCCGCGGCCGCGTCCGTCTCGGCCAGACCCGTGCCCGAAGGCAGCTTCTGGGTGATGGTCAGGCTCTCGTTGCCCATGCTGCCGATGAAGTCGGTCTTCAGCAGGGGTGCCAGTGCCAGCGTCCCGGCGAACAGGCCGAGCGCGATCGCGAGGGTGATCCAGCGGTGGGCCAGCGTCCAGTTCAGCACCGGAAGGTAGCTCTTCTGCAGCCAGGTGTCCTTCTCTTCTTCCTCTGCAGCTTCGGTCTGGGCGGCCTGCTGCTTCGCGGTCGGACGCATGAACCAGGACGCCAGCACCGGCACGACCGTCAGCGAGACGAACAACGACGCGACCAGCGCGATCGTCACGGTCATCGCGAAGGGACGGAAGAACTGGCCGGCCTGACCGCCGACGAGCCCGATCGGGGCGAACACCGCGACGGTGGTCAGGGTGGATGAAGTGACCGCGCCGGCCACCTCGCGGACGGCGTTCACGATCGACGTGCGTCCGAACTCGCCGTAGCCCTGATGGCGTTTGATGTTCTCGATGACGACGATCGAGTCGTCGACCACGCGTCCGATCGCGACGGTGAGCGCGCCGAGGGTGAGGATGTTCAGGGAGTAGCCGCCTACCCAAAGTCCGATCAGGGCGATCAGGAGCGACAACGGGATCGAGATCGCCGTGATCAGCGTCGGCCGGATCGAGCCCAGGAACACCATGATCACCAGCACGGCCATGACCAGGCCGATTCCGCCTTCGATGCTCAGGTCATGGATCGACTGCTCGATGTAGGGGGCCTGGTCGAAGACGGTTGCGAACTCAGCACCGCCGCCGAGTTGCTGCTCGAGTTCGGGGAGCGCTTCGGCGACCCCGTTGGCCACGCTGACCGTGTTTGCGCCCGCTTCCTTGGTGACCGAAAGGGTGAGGGCGGGGCGGCCGTTGACCCGGGAGATGCTGGTCGTCTCTACCGGCTGTTCCTTGACTGTGGCGATATCGCTGAGCTTCACCGGGCCGTCCGTGCCCTGCAGCAGGAGGTTCTCGATGTCCTTGACCGAGGCGTAGGTGGTGCCCGTCTGTACGTCCAGGTTGGTCGCATCGGTACGCAGCGTTCCGGACGGGATCGCGTTGGCATTGGCGGCGAAGAACTGCCCGATCGTGGTCGGGTCGATGCCGTACTCCTCGATCGCCGCCTGGTCGTAGGTGACGATGATCTCGTGAGTCTCCTCACCGGCGGCGGTTACGTCCCGGACGCCCGGGATGGTCTTGAGCGCGGGGACGACAGTGTCGGTGACCTTGCCGGACAGCGTGTTCAGGTCGTCGTCCGACGAGAGGGCGAGGACCACGATCGGGATGTCGTCGAAGGAACCGGTGATCACCTTCGGATCGACCGAGGTCGGCAGGCTGGAGGAGACCGACTCGATCGCGCTGCGGATGCTGCTGGCCATGTCGTCGGGATCGAGACCGTAGTCCCAGGCGACGGTGATGTAGGAGACGCCGCTGGAGCTCTTGGACGTGACGTTGGTCACGCCGGCCACGCCCTTGACCGCCGACTCGATCGGTTTGGAGACCTGCGCCTCGACCACTTCCGGGGCCGCGCCGGGGTAGACCGCCAGGACGGTGCCGCGCGGCAGGTCGAACGACGGGATCAGCTCCTGCTTCAGGGCACCGGCAGCGAAGACGCCGAGCCCGATCGTGAGCAGGCTGAGCAGCATCACGACAGTGCGATGCGTAAGGCTGGCCTTGGTCAGACGTACCACTAAGGTCCCCTTCACGGTCCTGAAGGCGCCGGTCAGCCGACGCATCCGTTAGCATAGCTCTAACTATTTCTATGGCCGAAAGGGTTCGACAGTGCACCAGCTGGGAGGCCTCGCGCTTGACGAGGAGCGTGCGGCTGCGGCCCGCGAGCTCTGGGAGTTGCAGGCCCAGGTGCACGATCGCGCGGTAGGCATGGTCGGCCCGATGCCGCTGCCGCCTGACCTGACCATGCAGCAGGTGCGCGTCCTCGGCTGCGTGGTCAAGGAGCCCGGGCTTTCAGGCCACGAGCTCGGCAAGCGGATCGGGGTCAGCGCGCCCACCGCCAGCGGCCTGGTGGAGCGCCTGGTGGAGAAGGGGTTGATCGCGCGTACGGACGACCCGGACGACCGGCGGATCCGCCGGCTGCACCCGACCACCGACGGGCTGGCCGTGATTCGTGAGATGGACTCGATGTTCTCCCGCTCCCTTGGTGCGCTCATCGAGCACCTGTCGATGGAGGACCTGGACCTGCTGCGCCGAGGCACCCTGGCCATGCTCTCCGCACTGGACCGGGCCATCGCTTCCGCGAACGCGTCCGGCTAGTTCGGGTTCCAGGGGCCGGCCGAGCGTCCGGGTTCGAGCTTTCCGTGCGGATGCGCACTCGGCCGTCGGCGCCCTCTTCGTCCGTTTTGTCTCGGTGGTAACGCGACACGCCGACGACACGCCGTGGGGTCTGGAATTGGTGAAAGTCGTGGCCGGGAACCTCTTGCGGCCGGGTTGTCAGGGGACTAGAAATGCGTCTTACCAGATCCCTTCGGGGGTGTGGGGAACGGAAGCAAGAAGTCGGTTTGCTGGTGGGTTCGCCTGCCGGGTCTCCTGGTGATGCGGGAGTGGCTGACTGGTAGCTACCGGTCGACGGCGGACATCACGCCAACGTCACCTAGAAGGCCCCGGCGACTCATACGCCCCGGGGCCTTCGCCTTTCCCCAGACCTGTGAACAGAAAGGGGATTAACAGAAAGGGGACGGTTCCTTTTCCGTTCAACTTATCCACAGGCCAGGCGGCGCCAACTCAGTT
>JAKOQD010000104.1 GCA_029778515.1 Actinomycetes bacterium | reverse complement strand
GCTCTCAGGGTGGACGCACTGATGGGCGGCGCCGAGAACTCCCAGTAGTTCCTCAGGGCGGTGACCTGAAGATCGTCCGTCGTGGTCCGCAGCCGGGCGGGCATGACTTGGCGCAAAGTGGTGAGCGCGCGGGCCAACGACTCGTCCATGCCGGCGATGCTCGCGGGGGCAGTCTGCAGCGCCAAGGCGATCGCGATGGCTTGGTCGTCGTCCAGCACCAAGGGTGGAAGCTTGCTGCCCGCGCCAAGCCGGTAGCCGCCGCCCGGGCCCCGGACCGAATCGATGGGGTAACCCAGATCGCGCAGCGTCTCGATGTCGCGGCGAAGCGTCCTCGTCGTGATCTCGAGGCGGCCCGCCAGGGCTTCTGCCTGCCATTCCTGTCGTGCCTCTAGCAGTGACAGTAGCGTCAGAACCCGCGCGGACGACTGTGCCACGCGTCCACGATGACACGAATAGCGGACATTCGGCGTCCACAACCCCCAGCACAGTGCCGTTCATGGCACACGCACCTCTCCCGCAAGCGACCGCTTCGGCAGCCGTACCCCGCGCTCAAACTGGCTGGACGCTCCTCGTCGTCCTGCTCGCCTCCTTCATGGACCTCGTCGACGCGACGATCGTGGTCGTCGCCGCCCCAGCGATCGTCCGCGATCTGGGCGCGACCCCCGCCCAACTCCAATGGGTCCTCGCCGCCTACACGTTTGCGCTGGGATCGGGCCTGATCACCGGCGGACGCATCGGCGACGACTACGGGCATCGCCGCGTCCTGCTGGGCAGCCTGACCGCGTTCGCCGTGGCGTCCGCGCTGTGCGCGCTGGCACCGACGGCGCCCCTGCTGATCGGGGCGCGCGTCCTGCAGGGGGTCGCCGCCGGCCTGTTGGTGCCGCAAACCCTCGGCATCATCCGGTCCTGTTTCGACGCCGCTGGTCAGGCAAAAGCATTCGGCGCTTTCGGCGCCACCCAAAGCCTGGCCGCCGTCGTCGGCCCGCTGCTCGGCGGCTTCCTGGTCATCGCGAACCTGGGTGGCCTCGGCTGGCGGACCATCTTCTGGGTCAACCTGCCCGTCGCCGCCCTGGCCCTGCTGATCGGCCTCCGCGTCCTGCCGCAGTCGCGGCAACCCCAAACCACAAGACTGGACGCCGTCGGCGCGGCCCTCGCCGCGGCGTCCGTGGTGTTGGTGCTCCTGCCGATCGTGCAGGGACGCGACTGGGGCTGGCCGACTTGGGGATGGGTGATCCTCGCCTGCGGCGTCCTGCTGTTCGTGGCCTTTCTCGCCTACGAGCGGCGACTCGCCGCAGCGGGCGGTGCCCCTATCCTCGACCCCGCCCTGCTGCGCAACCGCACGTTCAGCCTCGGCCTGGTGGCGTCCCTGCTGTTCTTCGGGGGCATCGGCGGCTTCTTCCTCACCCGGTCGATCTACCTGCAGCAAGGCACGGGACGCACCGCCTGGGACACCGGCCTCATCATGCTGCCGTACGCCCTCGGGTCCATCATCACCTCCGGGATCGGCATCGCCTCGGCGCCAAACTCGGCCGCCAACTGCTCGTTGCCGGCGCGCTCACCCTCGCAGCCGCACACCTGTTGACCTGGTTCCTCGTCAAGGACGGGACCGACCCGGGCACCTGGCCTCTTGCCGGAGCACTCTTCCTCGGTGGCCTCGGCCTGGGCCTCACGGCCCCCATCCTGCTCAGCACCATCCTCGCCGGCGTCCCCGGACGCTCAGCCGGCACCGCCAGTGGCGTCCTCACCAGCATCACTCAGTTCGGTGGCGCGGTCGGCATCGCCGCCCTGGGAACCATCTACTTCAACACCCTCGCCAGCAACACCGGCGCCCCGAACACCCTTCACGCGCACGCGTTCGCCAACGTGCTCGCACCGTGGGAAGTCGCCTGCTACCTCATCGCCGCGCTTCTGGTCGCCAACCTGCGAGCCCAACCTGCCAACGGAGCGAATTGATCCGCGCTGTCTTGTTAGTAACAAACGTTAGTGACTAACATGAAGGGGTGATATCGACCGAGGGAACACCAGACCGGATCAGACGCGTGGCGCTGCAACTGTTCACCGAGCAGGGCTTCGACGCGACGCCCGTCGCTGCCGTCGCCGCTGCGGCGGGGGTGTCGCACATGACGTTCTTCCGGCACTTCCCCACGAAGGAGTCCGTGGTCGTCGTCGACGTCTTCGATCCCGC
>JAKOQD010000103.1 GCA_029778515.1 Actinomycetes bacterium | reverse complement strand
GGCGCCACCAGGACCGCCACCAACATCATCAGCACTCGACGCATCTGAACTCCTATTCCGTCGTCCAAGCATGCCTCAAGCCGGACCCCACGGAGTCATTGAACTGGAAGACTTAGCCGGGCGGCGCCGAGCGCTAGCCGCAAGCATCGAGCCCTAGCCACTGGTGCTGGCGCTCGAGCGCTAAGGCTGGCGTTCAGATCGAGGCGTCCGCATCAGCCACTGAAACTTCTGAAGAAGCCCGTGTCGATACCCCAACCCGTATAGGCTGAAGACGTCGGCAACGCAGCCGCAGAAGGAGCACCAATGGCAGAGGTAGTCATCCTAGGAGCCGGAGTGTCCGGCCACACCGCAGCCCTGCACCTACGCAGAATGCTCGGTCGCAACCACACCATCACCGTGGTTTCGCCGAACTCGCAGTGGAACTGGATCCCGTCCAACATCTGGGTGGGCGTCGGCGAGATGAGCAAGAAGGACGTCGTCTTCCCGCTCGCGCCGGTCTACCAGCGAAAGGGCATCCAGTTCCGCCAGGCGAAGGCAGTAGCGATCCGCCCTGCCGGCGACACGCACGACGGCCGTGGCGCGGTGGACATCGAGTACACGTCGAAGGAAAAGTCCGGTCAGGCCGACCAGTTGCGCTACGACTACCTGATCAACGCCACCGGTCCGAAGCTCCGCTTCGAAGCCACCGAGGGCATGGGACCGGACGGACACACGGTGTCGGTCTGCACTGCCGACCACGCCATGGAGGCGGCCGAGAAGCTGCGCGAAGTGATCGCGGTGCTCAAGAGCGGCAAGCCGCAGACCCTCGTGGTGGGCATGGGTCACGGCACCTGCACCTGCGAGGGAGCGGCGTTCGAGTACGTCTTCAACGTCGACCACGAGTTGCGCGAAGCCGGCGTCCGCGACCTGGCCCGCGTGGTCTACCTGACCAACGAGGCAGCGCTGGGCGACTTCGGCGTCGACGGGATGGTCTTCGACCAGCAGGGTTTCCAGACCACCAGCGAACTGTGGACGGGTTCTCTGTTCCGCGAACGCGGCGTCGAGGTCATCCTCGGTGCGCACGTGCAGAAGGTGGAGGCCGGGCTGATCCACTACGAGACCCTGGACGGCGCCACGTACACTCTCGACTTCGACTTCGCGATGCTCATCCCGCCGTTCGGCGGGGTGCCACTGAAGGCCTACGCACCCGATGGCAGCGACATCACCAGCGAACTCTTCGCACCCAGCGGCTTCATGAAGGTGGACGCCGACTACACCGCCAAGCCCTATGCGGAATGGCGCGCCGAGGACTGGCCGACCACCTACGCCGCTCCCGGGTACGACAACCTGTGGGCGGTCGGGATTGCGTTCGCACCGCCGCACCAGATCTCGAAGCCGCTGAAGACCCCGAACGGGACGATGATCGCGCCCTCGCCGCCACGCACCGGCATGCCATCCGGCGTAATGGGCAAGACCGTCGCCAAGACGATCGCCGACCGCATCCGGCACGGCGCGGACGCCCCGGCGCACACCGCGTCGATGGCGCGGATGGGCGCAGCCTGCGTCGCGTCCGCAGGGACGGGGTTGACCAAGGGCTCGGCTGCCGCGATGACGATGCTGCCAGTGGTGCCTGACTACCAACGCTTCGCCACCGGCCGGGACGAGAAGGAGACCCGCGGCGAACTCGGCCTGCACGGCCACTGGGTGAAGCTGATGCTCCACTACCTGTTCCTCTACAAGGCCAAGGCCCTGCCGGGCTGGCAAATGATTCCGGAGTGATCATGACTGAGTCGAACCTGCCCGCTCCCGAGCCGGTCGCCGATCTGTCCAAGTCGCCGCTGCCGACCGCGAAGACGCTGCGCGGCCGGCAGAACCTGCTCGGTCAGTTCCTGCGCTTCATCGCCTTTGACCTGCGGATCATGCGGATGGTTGCGAAGGGCCACCACTGATTAAATGCATTTAGCGGACGGCGCTTATCGGGCCGTCCGCTAAATGCAAGTCTGGCGACCCCGAAAAGTCAGGGGCGTACGCTAGTCGACACCGCAATCGAAAGCAAATCGCCGGCGCCGCTTCTCAATTAAAACCGGACGCCGGTTCGCTTGACGATTAGGCCAGGGAGAGGAACAGCTTTTCCAGGGACGAAGTGTCGACTCCGGTGCCTTCCGGATCGGCGGTGATGCACTGCCGCAGCCCGACCGCGATGACCGCGAACCCAGCCCGATCGAGCGCCTTCGACACGGCGGCGAGCTGGGTGACGACCTCCTTGCAATCGCGGCCTTCCTCAATCATTCGAATGATACCGCCGATTTGGCCCTGAGCTCGCTTAAGCCGCTTGAGCACTCCAACCAGATCGCTTTCTTCGAGCTGCATTACGAAATTGCCTTCCACCCGTTCAGTGGATTCCACTGTACCGGCATGGATCGGTTCTTCAGGCATTGCTGGCTTCCGAGTTTTGCTCATCGAGTTCGGCGCGTACCGCGTCCATGTCGGCCGCGCGGACGGCACTGATCAGCTCCTCCAGCGCCGGCGCGGGCATGGCCCCAGGCTGGGCGTAGACCAGAATGCCTTCGCGGAAGACCATCAGCGTCGGGATCGACATGATCCTCGCTGCGGCCGCCAGGTCACGTTCGGTCTCGGTGTCGACCTTGCCGAAGACCAGGTCAGGGTGCTGCTCGGAAGCGGCCTCGAATACGGGGGCGAACATGCGACACGGGCCACACCAGGCTGCCCAGAAGTCGACCAGTACGATGTCGTTCTCAGCGATCGTCTGCTCGAAAACCGCCGCCGTCAGTTCAGTCGTTGCCATGCCAGAATCCCCTCAAGAGTTATACCCCCAAGGGTATCATTTGCCGCCCGCCGGCCCCGTTGAGCCGATGTCCTCGTCCGGGCCGTCCGGCGGCGGCAACAGGTGGGTTCCGATCGGCGGGTTGGTCGCGAAGCCGAAGGCCCGCAGCTCGATCTCCTGGTCCTGAGCGGTGAGTCGCTGCTCGTGCTGGTGCAGGTGTTCCTGCCAGGACGGCACCGCGAAGATCTCCAGGTAGGTGTCAGCGCGCTCCCCTACCCGGTAGAGCTCCCAGCGCATCGCACCACTGCGCATCCGCGAGCGCCGCAGGTCCTCCATCGCGGCCCGCCAGTCGGCCACCCGGTCGGAAGGCACGACGTACTCGACCATCACCTGCACCGGCCCAGCGTCCGGCTCGGGCGAGTAGAGCACCTGGGCATCACCCCAGTAGACCAGCGGCGACCGGTCCAGCTGGGAGCTCTCCGGGAAGTGCCAGGCCAAGCCGGCGAGGCCCCCCGCAGCCAGTAGTGCGGCCGCCGCCCAGACCGCGGCGGACAGGCTCACATGCTGCGCGACCAGTCCCCAGACCGGGGCCGCGACGGCCTGCACACCGGCGAAGACCATCAGGTAGACCGCGAGGGCCCGGGCGCGCACCCACCCGGGCAGGTAGAGCTGGAGCTCGGCGTTCAAGGTGGAGATGGTTGCCGTCCAGGTGAAGCCGAGGATCGCCAGTAACGGGACCGCAGCGAACAGTCCCGGAACGACCATCGTGAGCGCGAAGGCGCCAGCGAACAGGACGGCGCTCCAACTGAGCACCTGGTTACCGGAGAAGTGCTTGGTAACCCGTCCGAGCGACAGCGCCGCAGCAACCGCGCCCAAGCCGAGGAAGGCGAACAGCAGGCCGTAACCGCTCGCACCGAGGCCGAGCTGGCGATTCGCGATCAGCGGCAGCAGCGTCCACATGGCCGTGCCGGGGATCACGAACACGGCGAGCCGACCCAGGATCAGCCGCACTACCGGCTCGTGCCGCACGTAGCGTCCGCCGGCGCGAAGGGCCGGCAGGAAGCGCTCGCGGGCGCGCGGGGACTCGTCCGGACGTCGCCAGGCCAGCAATGCGCCGATCAGGAACAGGGCGCTGACCGCGGTGAGCAGGAAGACCAGCGGGACGCCCCAAGCCGCGATGATGAGCCCGGCTATCGCCGGGCCAACCGCCCGCGCGACGTTGACGCTGACCATGTCGAGGCGGGTGGCCTGCGCGATCTGGGAGCGCGGCACCAGCTCGGTGATCAGCGGCTGCCAGGTGGGCACCTGCATGGCGGTGCCGGCGCCGATCAGGAAGGTGAAGGCGAGCAGGAGCAGCGGGGGCATCCGGTCGAGCCAGGTGAGCACGGCGAGGATGATCGCGACAGTGCCCGAGTAGAGCTGGACGAAGAGCAGCAGCCGGCGCCGATCGAACGCGTCGGCCAGCGCCCCTGCGGCGAGTCCGAAGAGCAGCATCGGCAGCACGGACGCAGTCTGGACGAGTGCGACGATCGTAGCGGCGTTCGGGTCGCTGATGAACAACCACTGCGCCCCGACCATCTGCGCCCACGCGCCGACGCTGCTGATCACCACACCAATCCAGAGCCACTTGAACGCCCGGTTGCCGAATGGGGCGAGCGCGGAGACGTGCTCAGTGGTGCCAGTGCCGGTCATCGGCGCAGCGTTCGGTTCAGCCAACGCATACCTCACCACATCTGGAGGCCCACCGGGAGAGCTGGGCCATTGGTTGCAGGGCTTACTCCCCACGACGACGGAGCCACCTGCGGGAATCGAACCCGCGACCTACGCTTTACGAGAGCGTCGCTCTACCGACTGAGCTAAGGTGGCGAGGCTTTTCAGCCGAGGCACAACTATAGGGGCAAGCCGCCCAAGCTGCCGAAACGACGCCCCACGCGTCCCACGACCTGCTGGATGGTCGAGTTCGTTAGGACTGAGTGCGGCGGAAAGCGGTCTCGACAAGCTCGACCAGCCGAAGGACTCCCCAGCCGAGGGCTCGGACGCCGACAAGTCAGCTGCAGCGGACGCCTTCCGCGGGCATCGTGCCTTTCACCAGGTAGTTCACCACGATGCGGTCGACGCACTCGGACTTGCCGCCGAAGGTGCCATGGCCCTCACCCTCGTAGGTCACCAGCGTGGCCGACTTGAGCTGGTCGGCCATGTCCACGGCCTGCTGGTAGGGGGTCGCATTGTCCCCCGTCCCGCCGATCACCAGCAGGGGCTGCGCGCTGGCGCCGCGGATATCCAGCCGACGGGCCGGCCGCACCGGCCACAGCGCGCAGGTGTACTGCGGGCCGAAATACTTGCCGAAGATCGGGGCCTTCTGCTGGTCCTCCGCCCATAGCCGGTCGGCGTCCAGCACCCCCTGCTCGGTGGAGTCGTCCGCACAGCTGATCGCAGGGAATGCGAAGAACATCGGGTCGTGGGTACCGTCCTCGTCGCGCGAGTTCAGGAAGTCCGCGCCCCACAGCAGCGCGTCGCCGCGGCCCTTCGTCGCCGCCAGCACGGACGCGGCCAACGTCGGCCAAGTGCTCTTGCCGCCGTACAACAGCGCCGCGATCCCGGTGGCAGCCAGCGTCTGGGTGAGTTTGCGCTCGCCCACCTTCAGCGGCGCCGAATCCAGCTTGTCCAGCAGGCCGGTGATCAGATCGAGCACCTCGTCCTTGCTGGAACCGAGCGCACACGCCTCCTTGGCGCACCAGGACGCGAAATTCCCCAGCGCCAAGTCGAAGCCCATCGCCTGGATCACCTCGTCGGTGTCGGTGATGTTCACCGCCGCGTCCAGCACCAGGCGTCCGGTGAACTCGCCGAAGAGTTCGGCGTAGGTCGCACCGATCTGCGTGCCGTAGGAGTAACCCAGGTAACTCAACTTCGCGTCGCCCACCAGCTCGCGCATAAGGTCGAGGTCGCGGACGGTCTCGATCGTGGAGATGTGCTCCAGCAACGACCCACTGCGCTCCCAGCACGACTTGCCGAAATCGAAGACCCCTTCGATCAGCGCAGCGCGTTCGGCCTCGTCGTCGGGTGAACCGTCCAGGTTGTTGAAGGCGTCCGCCTGCCGGTCGCTGAAGCACTGCACCGGGGTGGACGCGCCAGTGCCTCGCGGATCCCAGCCGAGGATGTCGTACTGCTCCAGTCCGTCATTGTCGAAGCTCTCGGCCAGATCGGTACCGGACGCGCCCGGCCCGCCCGGGTTGACGAAAAGGGTGCCGAGCCGCGGGCTCTTCGTGGCCGGCTGGCGACGCAGTGACAGGGTGACCGCGGCCGCGGCCGGGTTCGCGTAGTCGAGCGGAGCGAGAATCCGTGCGCACTCGTCCTCGTCGCACGGGCTCCACTCCACGGACTGCTTGAGATAGCCCGAGAGCCCGTCACCGGTCAGGCCATCCACGAGGCCTTCGACGTCCGGCTGCGTCGCGGCGAACTGCGGACGATCCACCGCCGGACCGGGGACGGACGAGATTCGAATCCCATTCTCCGGAACCACGGACGCGGACGGCGCGGACGGCGGCGCCGGCGTCGGCGTGCACGCGCCTAGCGCGAGCGCCAGCGCGATGACGACGAGGCGGCGGATCGTAGAAGGCACTCGTTCAGGGTAGCCAAACCCCCCGAACGCCGGTTTCATGGTTCACCCGGGCGGCGCTTTCCTCGCGGGTCGTGGCGGATCCATTGGACTGCCGATACTGGCCAGCGGACAGCGCACCTGCTCGTGTCCGATCTGAACCATCACCGCTTCCAGCGGCACCACATGTCCGACCACCCGTCCGGGCCCCTCCGCGGTGGTCACCCTGGCACCCAGTCCCGGAGCGCGCTCGCGGAACTCGCGGTACAGGTCATGCTCGTAGGCGAGACAACACATCAAGCGGCCACAACCTCCCAGGAGCTGCGCCGGGTTCGCGGGCAGGTCCTGCGTCCGCGCGAGCCGCATCGAGATGACGGCTTCTGGCAGCCCAATCGAGGCGCAGCAGTACTCCCGGCCGCACGCGCCCACGCCGCCCAGGATCGCCGCCGCGTCCCGGGATCCGACCTGGCGGAGATCGATCCGAGCTTTGAGCGCACGCGCCAAATCTGGGATCAGGGCCCGGAAGTCCACCCGTCCGGGAGCCTCGAAGTAGACCACCGCCAGTTGGTCGAACTCCTCGCTCCGATCGACGTAGTCGACGCCCACCACCCGCATGCCCAGATCGTGCTGGGCGATCAGCCGCCGGGCGACCGCAGCGATCTCGGCCCGCTTCGCCCGATTGCGGGCGTCCCGATCGAGGTCGGACGGCTGGGCGATCCCGATCAGCCGGGGTAGCTCGGTGTCCCACTCCAGCGTGACCGGGCCCCAGACGCAGGTGGCCACCTCAGCGCCGGCCCCGGACGGCACCAGCACCTGCTGGCCGAAGCTGACGTGCTCCTCGCCGGGGTCGAAGTAGTAGAGCCGACCCAGTGGCTCGTAGGCGACAGCCAATACCCGGGGCATAGCGCAAGGCTAAGGCTTGAGAACCTGGTCCGAGTGTGATCAGGACAAGCTGACGACAGTCTCAGCAAGCGTTCCCGACTATGCGGTTCGCTAACTGGCAGCGTTGCGTTCGGCCTTGTCCCGCTCGCGACCGGCACGGAAGCTGCGATCCAGGCTCCAGCCGCCCCCACCGATCAGCAGGAAGAGCAGGCCGACCGCGGCGAGCAGCAACTCGAACTCACCGAGGAAGCCCGGCTGACCGGCGACGAACGGGCTCCACGGCCCCCACAACACGAAGGCCAGCACCCCGCCGGCGATCAGCGCGATGCCCAGGCCGGCCAGACGGGTCAGCAGTCCGAGCACGAGTGACAGGGCGATCAGCAGGGACGCGACCCCGGTGACGATCGCCATGAGCTGCGGCTCCGGCAGGATCGTCTTGGCGAAGGTGGCCTGCGCGGCCGGGATGTCGGTGACGATGTTCAGCCCGCGAATCGCGAAGATCACCGCCACCACCAGTCGCAGCAGGAACAGGCCGAGCGAACCCCAGAACTTGTCGTTGGTGCGCTTGTGGACGATCACCGGCGCCGGTGCGGCGATCGCCATCGGCGCAGTCGCGGCAAGCGCGGCCACGCGGGCGTCACGGCGGGCGGCGCGTTCGGCGGCCAGCTTGGCCTCCTCGTCCGACAGTTGCTCGACCGTGGTCGGCTCCTGCGAGGGGCTCACCGGACGGAAGATCGACTCGGTGGGCACGGCTGCCGTCGGTGCCGGTTCGTTGGGCAGCGCGATCGTCGGTTCGACCATCGGCGGCCCGGCAACCGGACGAATGGCCACAGTCTCTGCGGTCTCCGGCTCGGCCGGCACGATAGCCACGGTCTCCGCCTGGGTGGTCGGCTCGCTGTCGATCACCAACTCGGGCTCGGGCGCCACCACGGGCTGCGGCTCGGGAGTTCGAGCTTGCGTCGGCGCTGGTTCGGGGACTGCTACCGGCTCGGGAACAGGTGCCGGCTCAGGCTCGGGCGTGGCGACCGGCTCAGGCTCGGGCGTGGCGACCGGCTCAGGCTCGGGCGTGGCGACCGGCTCGGGCTCGGGCACCGAGACCGACTCGGGCTCATCCAGTGGCGCAGGGACCACCTCAGGTTGGGCCGCCGGCGGCTGGGACTCCAGCACCGGCTCCGCGACTGCCGGGGCCTCGATCGTCGGTTCCGGCCCGGCGAACGGTTCCGCCTGAGCGGGAGTCTCGAACTGAGCGGATGCCTCGGGCTGGGCGGGCGTCTCGTCCACGGCTGCGGGCTCGGCCGGCTGCACCGGGCGCCAGGTGCTCAGCTCAGGTTCAGGGGTGTCGCTGACCGGAGTTGCGTCCGGTGCGGGCACGTCGGCATCGACTACGGGCTCGAAATCGCGCGGCTCGGTCACAGGAAGTCCTCTCAACAAGGGCACACTCTCGTGTCCATGCTTGCATCCGTCGACGCGGACGGCCGTGAGCGACACGGCGCAGGGCGCGCTCTGCGAAGTCCCTGATCAGGTTGCGGGCATCGAAAAGGGGGTTTCCCGACCGGGATCGACCACCAGAACCCGCATTTCAATGCCCGGACCGCGACGAGCGGGCGGATTCGCGTTCAGTGCCAGTCAGCCAGCGCCAGCAGCAGCGACTCCATCGCCAGCAGCGGCGCAACGTTGGTTTCCAGTGCCGTGCGGCAGGCCAGAATCGCGTCCAGCCTTGCCACCGTGGCATCGGCCGATCCGCGACGGGCGGCGATGCCAATGGCGTCCGCGATTTCGGCGTTGATCAGCGCCGCCCCAGAGCCGGTCTGGATCGCCAGGACATCGCGGTAGAAGGCGGTGAGCTCGGTGAGGACGCGGTCGAGCGCGTCGCGCTGCAGTCGCTTGGCGCGGGCCTTCTGCTGATCCTCCAGCTCCCGCAACGCCGCCTGCGCGTTCCGCGGCCGAGCGCCACGAGTGCCGAACCCCAGCGCTTCGCTCAGTTCGGCCTTCTCGCGTGCGTCCAGCTCGGACGTGACCGCGGCAGCCTCCTCGGTCGCGGCGTCGACCATGCTCGCCGCCGCGCTCAGGCAGGCGCCAAGGGAGGTCAGCCGACCCGGCAGCGCCAGCACATCGGCTCGGCGTGCGCGGGCGGTCTCGCTGCGGGCCAGCGCGCGGGCGCGTCCGATATGGCCCTGGGCGACCCGCGCTGCGAAACCAGCCAGTTGCGGCTCGACGCCGTCCCTCCGCTGCAGCAGTTCGGCGATGGCAGCGGTGCTCGGAGTGCTCAGTTCCATCAGGCGACAGCGGGAGCGGATCGTCGCCACGACATCGTTCGACGTGGGTGCGCACAGCAGCCAGACGGTTCGGGGAGCCGGCTCCTCGATGCTCTTCAGCAGGGCGTCCGCGCCCCGCTCGGTGATGCGGTCCGCGTCCTCGACCACCAGCACCTGGTAACGGCCCAGCGTCGGCGCCATCGCCGAGCGTCGTACCAGGTCGCGCACCTCATCGACACCGATGCTCAGCTGCTCGGTGCGCACGAGGGTGACATCGGGGTGCGCACCGCTGAGCGCCGTCAGGCAGGTATTGCAGTCACCGCAGCCACCGAACTGGCACTGCAGCGCAGCGGCGAAGGCTCTGGCTGCGTTCGAGCGGCCCGAGCCCGGCGGACCGGTGAACAGCCAGGCGTGGGTCATGGCGTGCCGGTTGCCGTCCGCGCCGGCGCCACGGACGGCGCGTTGCAGCACTTCGACCACGCGATCCTGGCCGATCAGCTCGGTCCAGACCCCGTCGGCGAAAGTGCTCGTCGAGTTCACGGCGTCAGCTTGCCAGACGGCACCGACAACAGCTCGCCCACCCGCTCGCGCACGGCGGCAGCGATGCTTTCGATGCCCGTTCTGGCGGGCAGCACCAGATAGTGCTCCGGGTCCCGAGCGGCGAGATCCAGGAAGAACTGCCGCGCCCGGACGTGCAGGTCGGTGCCGGCACCTTCGAGGCGATCCTTCTCGGCGATCGTCGCGAGCCCGTGGTCGGGGTCGAGATCGAGCAGGACGGTGAGGTCGGGCAGCAGGTCTTCGGTGGCCCAACGCGCCACCTGCTCGACCCGCTCGACGGACAGCACCCGACCCGCGCCCTGGTAGGCCAGCATCGAGTCGACATAACGGTCGCTGATCACCACTGCACCACGGCCCAGCGCCGGCTTGACCACCTCGTAGACGTGTTGCGCCTTGTCAGCGGCGTACATCAGGGCTTCGGCCCGCGGACTGACATCACCCCAGGACGGGTTCAGCACCAGGTCCCGCAGTACCCGCCCGATCGCCGTCCCGCCCGGCTCAAGGGTGACCACGACTTCGCGTCCCTGCCCGGCCGCCCACTCGGCCAGCAGCGTCGCCTGGGTCGACTTGCCCACGCCGTCACCGCCCTCGAAGACGATGAACACTCCCTCGCCCATCGTGTCTCCTCTCCCCCCGTCCGCCTTCCGGAAACTTCGCTCCCGAAAGGGACCCGCGCTCCCGAATATTCGGGAGCTAGCGTCCCTTTCGGGAGCGAACTTGCCAGGGAGCGGGCGGGCTACTTGGCCGGCTTGGTGGTGGTGGTCTTCTTGGTGGCCGGCTTCTTGGTGGTCGTGGCCTTCTTGGTGGTCGTGGTGCGGCGTGCGGTGGTGCGCTTCGGCGCCGGTCCCTTTGCGCGCTTCTCGGCCAGCAGTTCGGCGGCCCGCTCCAGCGTCATGGCCTCGACCGAATCGGTGCGGCGCAGGGTCGCGTTGAACTCGCCGTCGGTGACATACGGACCAAATCGGCCGTCTTTGACCACCACCGGCTTGCCGCTAACCGGGTCGGCACCCAGTTCGCGCAACGGCCCGGACGCCGCGGCCGCCCGTCCACGGGTCTTCGGCTGGGCGTAGATCGCCTCCGCATCAGCGAGGGTGATCTCGAAGATCTGGTCTTCACTGGTCAGCGAGCGCGAGTCCGTCCCCTTCTTCAGGTAGGGACCGTAGCGCCCGTTCTGCGCGGTGATCTCCTCACCGTCCGCGGCCTTGCCCACCAGGCGCGGCAGGCTGAGCAACTGCAGCGCCTGCTCCAACGTCACAGTCTCGGTGCTCATGGACGCGAACAGCGATCCGGTCCGCGGCTTCGCTGACTTCGGCGCGTCCTCGGGAAGTACTTCAGTGACGTACGGACCGAAGCGTCCGTTCTTCGCGACGATCGCGTTACCCGAGGCCGGATCGATGCCGATCGTCCGCTCCTCGATGGCCGGCTTGGCCAGCAGTTCACGGGCGAAGTCGAGCGTCAGGGCGTCCGGCGCCAGGTCGGGATCGATGTTGGCTCGGCGCCCCTCGGAATCCTCGACATAGGTGCCGTAGCGTCCGACCCGCACGTCCACATCGTCGCCGAGGTTGAAGGTAGACAGCTTACGCGCGTCGATCTCGCCGAGTTCGGTGACCAGCTTCTCCAGACCCTCGTGGGCCGAGCCTTCAGGGCCGAAGTAGAAGTCCTTGAGCACCGCGACCCGGGCGGCATCGCCGGCGGCGATCTCGTCAAGGGTCTGTTCCATCTCTGCGGTGAACGCGTAGTCGACCAGCTTCGCGAAGTGCTCCTCCAGCAGCCGCGTGACCGCGAACGCCAGCCAGGTCGGCACCAGCGCCGAACCCTTCTTGAACACGTAGTCCCGCGACGTGATCGTGCGGATGATCGCCGCATACGTCGAGGGACGCCCGATGTTCAACTCCTCCAGCTTCGCCACCAGGGACGGTTCGGTGTAGCGGGCCGGCGGCTTGGTCTCGTGGGCTTGCGCGCTGATCGTCTCCGCTTCCAGGCGCTGCCCGGACGCGAGTTGCGGCAGCCGGGCCTGCGCGTCGTCGGTGGACGAATCGTCGTCGACCGACTCGACGTAGGCCTTCAGGAAGCCAAGGAAGGTGATCGTGCGACCGGACGCGTTGAAGGTCGCGCGGCCCGAATCGACCACCTCGCCGGTGGCCGCGTCGGTCACTGACACACGCTCGGGCAGGGTCGCGCCGATGCGGACGCTGACCGTCTCGCCCTCGGCGTCCTTCATCTGGGACGCGATCGTGCGCTTCCAAATCAACTCGTAGAGCCGGAACTGGTCACCGTGCAGGCCGGTCTGCTGCGGCGTGCGGAACGTCGCGCCAGCGGGGCGAATGGCTTCGTGCGCCTCCTGCGCGCTCTTCACCTTGGACGCGTACACCCGCGGCTGCGCGGGCAGGTACTTGCCGCCGTACAGCTCCTTGACCTGGGCGCGCGCGGCTTCGATAGCAGTGCTCGAGAGCGTCACCGAGTCGGTTCGCATATAGGTGATGAAGCCGCGTTCGTAGAGTTCCTGGGCCACCGACATCGTGCGCTGCGCGGTGAAGCCGAGTTTGCGGCCAGCTTCCTGCTGCAGGGTGGTGGTGCGGAAGGGCGCGTACGGCTTGCGGGTGTAGCCCTTCGCCTCCACGCTGCCGACCGAGAAACCGGCCTTGGCAAGGTCGGACGCGAGGCGCTGCGCCGCATCGATGCCGAGCTGCAGCAGGTCCTTGCCGGCGAGCTTGCCGACCGAGTCGAAGTCGCGGCCCTGGGCGATCCGGCGCGATCCGAATGCGGTGAGCTTGGCGGTGAAGGTGCGCGGATCAGCGTCCACACCGGCGTCCAGGACCGCCTCGATATCGGCGTAGGCGGCAGCGCGGAACGCAATCCGTTCGCGCTCGCGATCAACGACCAGACGGGTCGCCACCGACTGCACGCGGCCCGCCGACAGCTTCGGCATGACCTTCTTCCAGAGCACCGGCGAGACTTCGTAGCCGTAAAGCCGGTCGAGGATGCGCCGGGTCTCCTGCGCGTCCACCAGGTCGGTGTCGAGCTCGCGGGTGTTCTCGACTGCGGCGTGGATCGCCTCGGGCGTGATCTCGTGGAACACCATCCGCTTGACCGGCACCTTCGGCTTCAGCTCGTCGAGCAGGTGCCAGGCGATCGCCTCGCCCTCGCGGTCCTCATCGGTGGCGAGCAGGAGTTCGTCCGCGTTCTTCAGCTTGGCCTTGAGGTCGCGGATCGTGCCCTTCTTGTCGGCCGCGACGACGTACAGCGGCTCGAAGTCGGCGGCGATGTTGACGCCGGTGCGGGCCCACTTCTCGCCCTTGTACTTCGCCGGCACCTCGGCGGCACCGGTCGGCAGGTCGCGGACGTGGCCGCGGCTGGACTCGACCACGAAGCCCGACCCGAGGAACTTGGCCAGGCTGACCGCCTTGGTCGGGGACTCGACGATGACGAGCCTGGACTTGTGCTCAGTTGCCACTTGGCTTCTTCCTGGCGTTCGGGGACACGATCGATCGCTCACTCTAGTTCTTCGCCACGGATGCTGGTGATGTGTCCCTCAACTGGCGAGTCAGTTGTCGGAGGCACCACTGGCCAACCGTGGAATCGGTAGGGCCGCACCAGACCGGTGCCCTGGCCAGCCGAGCCACGAGATGGCAGATCAGGTCGTACTGAGCGTGGCCGGCGACGCCAGGCGCCCGGATGGAGTCGCGCAGCGGCCTCGGGTTTGCCGGCACCGAATCGCGGCGAACCCGACTTGGATGGCATCTCGGCGACCTGGCTTCGTAGCGAGCGAGCCTGACCCGACTTGGATGGCATATCGAGCCTCACCAGCAGCCCATAAGCCATCGAAACCGGGTTTCGCCTCGAACAGCCGGACAGCCCCGCCCCAAATGCCATCAAAGTCGGGTTCAACCGCGCGAAGCCAACCAGGCCGCGCCGATCAGGTGCCGCTCGCGACGACAGCCATCGGTGGATCCGGGCTGAACCGGGCTAACCCGGATCCGATCTGGTCGCAACTGCTCAGTTGACTGGACTGCTGCCCAGGGTGACCGTCGCCTCCTTCTGCGAGCCGTTCGAAGCCGTCCACTCGATGCTCACCTGCTGGCCCGGTTCGAGCGCCCGGATCACTGTGGCCAGGTTGGTGCTGGCCTTGATCGTGGTGTCGCCCACCCGGGTCAGGGTGCTGCCGGCCTTGACCCCGGCCTTCGCGGCCGGGCTGTCCGCCACCACTTCGGTGATGGTCTTGCCGGCGGAGCGCTGGTCGGCGTCCGCCACCTTGATGCCCAGGAAGCCGGCCGGGCCGACGCGGACGGTGCCAGCGTCCTTCCCGGATTCGACCTGCTCCACCACGGCCAGGGCGGTGGCGATCGGGACGGCGTAACTGGTGCCCTCGCGAGTGGAGCCGGCGGTGGTCATGCCGAGCACCTCGTTCTCGTCGTCGAACATCGGGCCGCCGGAATCGCCCGGGACGGCACCGGCGTCGGTCTCGATGAGGCCGGTGAGGTCCTCAGTGTTGCCCCACGGCGAGTCGGACGAGACGGTGAGGTCCTGATCTGTGCCGGTGACCTCGCCGGGGGCCTTGACCAACTCTCCCCCACCGTTGGCGTTGCCGACTGCGGCCACGGCATCGCCGACGTCAACGGGGTCGTCGTCGATCGTGACGGTGTTCAGCCCGCTGGCGTCCTTCAACTGCAGCAGGGCCACGTCCTTGGTCTGGTCGAAGCCGACGACGGTGGCGGAGTAGGTGTTCCCGCTCACTGCGTCGGTGACAGCCAGCTTCGTCGATCCGGCGACCACGTGGTAGTTGGTGAGCACCCGGCCGTCCGCAGTGAGAATCATGCCGGTGCCCGCGGCGAGCCCGGAGGCGGTTTCGGCTTCGATCAGGACCACGCCGGCTGCCTGCCCGTCGCTGACGCCGTTGCTGGTCGCCGAGCCGCCGGTCTCCTCTTCGGGCTGGGTCGGCTGGATCTGGGCAGGGTCCTCGGACGGTTCATCGCGCGGGTAGTACGGCTCGATCGTTGGCTGCGTGGTGCGGCTCGATGACGGCAGCGCACCATCGAACTGGCGGGCCGCCCAGAACGAACCGGACGCGATCAGCAGGAATGCCGCCAGCATCGCAAGCACTGCGATCGGCCAGCGCTTCTTCGTCGGCGTGGTGGTGTGCTGCGGCTGGTAGTAGCCGTTCGGCCCGTAGGGACTCTGTCCGTACGCTGACTGAGCCGGACGTTGGGCGTCCTGCTGGTAGCCCGGGCCGTACTGGGCATGGCCCGGTTGCTGACCGTAAGCCTGCTGGCCGTAAGCCTGCTGACCGTAGGGCTGCTGGCCGTAGGGCTGCTGACCGTGAGGCTGCTGGCCGTAGGGCTGCTGACCGTGAGGCTGCTGGCCGTAGGGCTGCTGGGAGTACTGCTGCCCGTAGTAGCCGGGCTGGTAGTAACCCGCCTGCTGCTGGCCAGCTCCCGGACGGAAGTAGGGCTGCTGTCCGTACGCCTGGCCGGGATACTGCTGCGCGGTCGGGTACTGGCCGCCGCCGGGCGTGGTGGGGATCGGTGTGGTCGGACCGGTCGCCGCACTCGGGATCCGGGTGGTTGGATTGGCCGCTGCGGGCGCATTCGGGGTGGTCGCATCGAAGCGCTTGGTTGCGTCCGGCGCCGCCCAATTGCCACTCAGGTCCGCCGGGCGCGCCCAAGGGGATGTCGGCGCCGAAGCAGCCGGCAGCGGGGGCACCGGGACACTCGGGAGCACCTGGGTGGGCTCGGTCGCGTCCGCACCCTGCGGGGCATCGGGTCGAATATCGTCAAGCTCTGCCATCGTCTTGGACTCCGTTCTCTTCTGACCTCCAGTGAACGCGGTCACTCAATGGGGAAGCTGTACCAATCCTGTGAGAACCTGTGAAGGATCGCCGGCGCTCACGCAACTACGAAGCCATCGGCCACCAGCCGCCGCAGTTGCGGTAGTACTTCCGCGGCCAGCTCTACGGTATCGGTGTCGAGAAGGCCCGCGACCGCGCCGATCAGGACGCCGAGTGGCAGATCACCATCGCACGCGCCCACGATCGCGGCGAGCGCTGTGCCGGCCTCGACCGCGCGTCCGAAGCCGAATTGCTGGCGCAGCACGATGTGCTGGGGGTGCGCTGCGCCGGGCATCCCAATGGTCTCCTGGACCACGCCGGGGTGCAGCCGCAGCGAGGTGGCGAGCAGTTCGGCGTCCGTCAGTTGGGTGGTCGGAATCGCCGTGAAGAAGTCACTGAAGGCTTGTCCGACCGGCTGATGGACGGCGTGCGGCCATTCCTCGATCCGCACGACCGGCGCCGGACACTTCGACTTGGCCAAGCCGATCCAGCCCATGCCAACGCCCACGATGCGCAGACTCACGAAGTAGTCCAGCCATTCGGCGTAGCGGGACGCATACTCGTCGGTGCCTTGGAGGCCGGCGTCGGTGAGCCAGATCTCGATGTACTCGTAGGGGTCGAGCAGTTCGCGCTGCAGCACGAGGGCATCGCAGCCGTCCGGTATCCACTCCTTGAGGTGCTGCTCCCACTGCTCGGGATCAGTGACCGCCCAGTTACCCAGCACGATCAGCAGTCCGTCGTCGGTGAGGTGGTCGGCGGCCTGAGCGACCACGGTTCGCATCAGTCCGTCGCCGCTGAATCCGCCCTCGCGGTAGACCAGCTTGGCCTCGCTCGGCGGGCTGAGCACGTAGGGCGGGTTGGTCACGATCAGGTCGAACCGCTCACCGGCGACCGGCTCGTAGAGCGAGCCGAGGCGCAGCTCGGCCTCGACGTTCGAGAGACCGAGTCCGATCCTGGCGAGTTCGAGGGCCCGCGGGTTCAGGTCGGTGGCGACGATCTCGGCTGCGTCCAGGTGCAGCGCCTGGATACCGCAGCCGGTGCCGAGGTCGAGCACCCTCGGGTAGCGGCGCGGCGGCACGAGTTGGGTGAGCGTGGTGGACGCCGGCGAGGCACCCAGGACGAAATCTGGACGCGGCTGCGGAACCCGTTCATCGAGCGGGGTGTGGTCGGAGCAGATCCAGCCCTCGCGGCGGTCGGAGCCGTGTGGCTTGAGTTCGATGGTGGCGCGAAGCTCTGCGTCTCCGACGACCAGCCCAGCTGCCTTCAGCGCGGGCAGGCTGGTCCAGTTCGCCAGTCGCTGCGCCGGAACGGGTAGCTGCAGCAGCCAGAGCCGGATCGCGTCCGCTTGGGGGTCCGTCGCGTCGCCGAGCGCCCGGGCGGCGGCGACCGAAGTGTTGCGGGCCAGCGCGGCGATTGCCGCTGAGCCCAGACGCTCCGTCAGCCCGTCAAGGGTGTAGTCGGCGGCGAGCACGTCGGCGCGCAGCTGGGCGATGGCGGAGTCGGTGAGCACCGGTCAAGCTTGCCAGCAATCGCTCTGCACACAGCGCCGCGGGATCGTGGACGCAACGGTGGCTCAGGCCAGGTCGACTTTTGCCAACTGCACGCCGGCGCAGGTCGGCCCTAGGAAAGTGGAGTTGCCGAGATGCGGGAGGAGCCATGCGGATTGTCTTGCTCGGGGCGTCGGGCAATACCGGGCGCGAGATCACCCGACTGCTGTCGCCGATGCTCGCCGAGGATGACCAGGTGGTGCTGGCTGGACGCGATCGCGGACGGCTGGAGGCCACCGCCGAAGTGGTGAGCGGGCCGGCCGAAGTGGAACTCAGGCAGGTGGACGCAACCGCCGACAGTGCCGTACGGGACCTGGTCGAGGGCGCGCAGCAGGTGGTGGTGACTGCCAGTCTTCCCGATCGGGTCGGCGCGCTGGCACAGATCGTGGCGGACGCGGGCGCGGACTGGATCGACACCCTGCTCTCCTCGCCGGCCAAGCTGGCCGCGCTACGTGCCCTGGAGCCGGTGCTGCGCGCCCGCGGGCGGTGCTTCGTGACTGACGGCGGCTTCCATCCGGGGCTGCCGGCGGCGATGGTGCGGTGGGCCGGTGACCAGGTCGATGAGCTGATCACCGCCGACGTGTTCGGTGGGATGCGGATCGACTGGCGGGCCGACAGCCTGGCCGAGTCGACCGTGGCCGAGATGCTGACCGAGTTCGGCGACTTCGATCTGAGCACCTGGGTGGACGGTGGCACCCGGAAGCTGCGGATGTCGGAGTGCCCGAAGGTGGACTTCGGCCCGCCCACAGACCGAGAGTGATCTGGGACCTCCCGCAGGCTGACCGCCTGCGGCCTCGGTGCACCTCCCCCAACGGCTCCTGAGCTCCACTGATTCGGCTGGTCAAGCGGGTCGAGACCCACCCGATTGCAGCCGGGCAATACTTGCGTGGCAGGCTGTCCGCGTGGCAGTTCCGGCTTGGCTTCTAGACGATCCGCGGCTGCGCCACCACCATCACCGCGCGGCGGCGCACGGCAGCACCGCTGACTTTCCCGATTGGCTCAGCGAACGGCTGCGGGAGCCGCTGTCGGCACAGGGCATCACTCGACTCTGGGAGCACCAGGCCGTCGCAGCGGAAGCCGCTTTCGCCGGCAGGCATGTGGCGATGGCCACCGGCACGGCTTCCGGAAAGACGCTCGGCTACCTGCTGCCGGTGCTCGCCGCTACCGCGGACGGCACGGTCGGTTTTGACATCGACCACGGACCACTAGATCTTGGTCGCCGGCACAGCGCCATCTACCTGGCACCCACCAAAGCCCTGGCCCACGACCAGGCCCGGGTGTGCCGCTCACTGGCCCTGCCCGGGTGGCGCACCACCACCCTTGACGGCGACTCCAGTACCGAGGAACGACGGTTCGCCCGCGATTTCGGCCGTTATGTGTTGACCAACCCCGACATGCTGCACCGCTCGGTACTGCCCCGACACCAACAGTGGACGCGGCTACTGTCCACCTTGCGCTACGTCGTGATCGACGAGGCCCACCGTTATCGCGGCGTCTTCGGCGCACATGTCGCCGCGGTGCTGCGCCGGCTTCGGCGGCTGGCCAACCACTACGGCGCCGACCCCGTGTTCGTCTCGGCGTCAGCAACCGTCGCGGACGCGGGCGGTCTGCTCTCGCTGCTCGCCGGCGTGGATGACGTCCTCGAAGTCGCCGCGGACACGTCCCGGCGGGCCGCGCTCGACTACCTGATCTGGCAACCGGAGGCTGACCCTCACCACGAGGCTGCCGACATGCTCGCTCGACTCGTGAGCGAAGGTCGCCAGACTCTTGCCTTCACCACCTCGCGGGTGCAAGCCGAACTGGTCGCGCTTCGTGCCCAACGCAAAGGCGGCGACGACTCCGACATCCAGCCGTATCGCGGCGGCTACCTGGCCGAAGATCGCCGCGAACTCGAGGCCGGGCTGCAGTCGGGCCGCCTCCGCGGGGTGGCCTGCACCAACGCGTTGGAACTCGGCGTCGACATCTCCGGTGTGGACGCGGTGCTCACCTGCGGCTTCCCGGGAACCCGCGCCGCGTTGTGGCAGCAGGCCGGCCGGGCCGGGCGAGCCGGACGCGACGCGCTCGCGGTCCTGATCGCGCGTCCGGACCCACTGGACGCGTTCTTCTGTGAGCATCCCGAAGCCATCTTCGACGCTCCGGTCGAGCGGACGGTGCTTCACCCCGAGAACCCGAATGTGCTGGCTCCCCACATCGCCGCGGCTGCAGCCGAGTTGCCGGTCACGCTGGCCGACCGGAAATGGTTCGGCGAAACCCTGCCCGCCCTGCTGGACGGGTTGACCGCGGCCGGGCACCTGCGCAAGCGTCCGGGCGGTTGGTTCTGGACGCGCTCTGATCGTCCAGCGGACGCGATTGACCTGCGCTCGATCGGCGGTGCCAGCGTCGAGGTGGTCGAGACTGTGACTGGTCGCGTGATCGGCCAAGTCGATCCAGCCGCGGCAGACCGGACCGTGCACACCGGCGCGGTCTACCTGCATCAGGGTGACCAGTGGCGGGTGCTCGAGTACGACCCGGCTGGTCACACCGCTCTGGCGCAACGGGTGCAGGAGGGCTACTTCACCCAGGCCCTCGGCGCCAGCGACGTTCGGATTCTCGGTGTTCAGCAGGAGCGGGTCCTCGGTGCCGGCAGGGTGTACTTCGGCGCAGTGGAACTCTCCAGCCAGGTGACCGGCTTCCTGCGTCGGGACGAGGCTTCCGGAAAGGTCTGGGACTCGCACCCCCTCGACCTGCCCCAACGAACCCTGCGCACCCAGGCGGTCTGGTACACCGTCCCCCCCGCTGCGCTCGGCGGCATTCCCGTCCGCGATCTTCCCGGTGCGGCGCACGCTGCCGAGCACACCGCGATCGGCCTGCTGCCGGCGTTCGCGCCGTGCGATCGCTGGGACATCGGCGGGCTGTCGACCGCACTGCATGCCGACACCGGCCAGCTCACCGTGTTCGTTCACGACGGCCACCCCGGTGGCGCCGGTTTCGCCCAGCGCGGCTTCGAATCGGTCGAGGCTTGGCTCACCGCGACCCGGGATCGGCTCTTGCAGTGCCCCTGCGCCGCCGGATGCCCAGCCTGTGTGGTCTCGCCGAAATGTGGCAACGGAAACCAGCCACTGGAGAAGGCTGCGGCGGCCAGCCTGCTTGCCCTCCTGATCACCTGATCGCGGCCACCTCGGTGGCACATCCGGTACCCGAGCCACCTCGGTCACCCCAGCCCGGTGCGCCCGGCTCGCGCCGTGGCTTGCACCCGCTGCGGCAGCACCGGCGCTCCAAACCGTACGGAACGCGCAACCGTGACCACGACCACGAAGTCCAAGGTGTCGCCGACTACTCGACAGCCAGTCACCGCCACTTGGTTGGCGCTAGCCGTGCTCCGAGCGGCTCGGCACGCGTCGGCTCCCCGAACGCGCTCGGCAGCGGCCGACAGTGCCACCAGGTCGGCGGCACCGCGAGCCTCATTCAGGGCGGCCAGGTAGCCGATCACCACGGCCAGAGCGCCCACAACGACCAAGAGCACAAGGGAAACCGCCGCCATCTGCGCGGTGCCGGAGCCGCGCTCCACCTCAGGTGGACGAAAACCACGCCTTCGCTCGGCGCGACGGACGCGGGATGCGCGGCGCTTCATGCCGGCTCCCGAATGACCGTCGCGGTGGCGGACACCGGAATCGCGGGTAACCAGGCCGCCCATGGCCGAGCATCGAGACGTACCTCCACCCGCACCTCGTTCCCGTGGTTGCCGACCAACACCTGGGCCCCGGTCGGCCGGTCGGCGATCGCCTTGGCCACAGCGCTCCGATCGGCCCGCGCCTCCTGCCGGGCCACTTCAGCCGCAGTGTCCTGGCAGCGCACCAGCAGGG
>JAKOQD010000102.1 GCA_029778515.1 Actinomycetes bacterium | reverse complement strand
GTGAAGAGCATGCTGGTGCTGGTCAACCGGCTGGAGTCGGGAGCGATCCAGATCACTGCGCTGAACTTCGGCGCGGAGAAGATCAGCGGACGGGTGCAGTCCGAGCACATCCCGGTCGGACGCGTGATCGACCTGGCCACCCGCCGCAAGGTTGCGTCCGTGGACGATCTTGGCGGGTTCACCGTCGATCTGCCGGCTTTCGGCGGCCTCGCGATGGTGGTGAAGGAGCCCACTCCTGAGGCCTGACCGCCAACTGTTGGCTGAACCTGTCGGAGCCTGAGCGACCTTCCGGTGGCGATTACCGCTAGCATCTGCGGATGCAGCCTTCGGCCCTGTCGCGGATGTTCGACCGGGGCGCGTCCCGCTATGACCTGCTCGTCGGACTGAACCCGGGTTATCACGCCGAGTTGCGCCGTGCGGCGGGCGCCCTGGCCGGGCGCATCGGGCCGAGCGGTGCGCCGAAGGTCATCGATCTGGCCTGCGGCTCCGGCGCCTCCACCCGGGCTCTGCTCGCTGCTCTGCCGGGGCAGCCGTCCGTCCTCGGACTGGACGCGTCCGCAGGCATGCTCGCCCAGGCGATCCGCAAGAGCTGGCCGGACGGCGTCCGCTTCGCCGAAGCCGTGGCCGGCGCACTCGACGTAGCCGACCTCGAGCCGGGCTCCTGGGACGGGGTGTTCACCGCCTACCTGTTCCGCAACGTCCCCGAAGCCGGACGCGACCGCGCGCTGGCCGAGGTGTACGAACTGCTCGCGCCCGGCGGCTGGGTGGTGGTTCAGGACTACTCGGTGGCCGGCGATCGTTGGGCCACGCTGCGCTGGCACCTGGTCAGCTGGCTGGTGATCATTCCGCTCGGTCTGGTCGCCGACCGCAACCCTGGGCTCTACCGCTACCTGTGGCGCAGCGTGCTGGACTTCGATGATCGGCAACGGTTCGGTGATCGGCTCGAGGCGGCAGGGTTCGCGGAAGTCGCGCATCGCACCGCGTCCGGCTGGCAACGCGGCATCCTGCACACCTTTGTGGCCCGCAAGCCTGGCTGAGGATTGTTGCGCTGTGCCGTCCGGGGGTAGGAAGGTGAACGGAAAGGGGACGGTTCCTTTTCCGTTCAAGTAGTCCACAGCCCGCGAGGAGCCCCATGAAGACGTTCGCCCTAGGCAGCACCGAGTTGCAGGTTCCGGCTGTGGTGGCCGGCGTGATGCGCATCCAGGACAAGTCGGACGCGGAAGTGCGCGCCTGGTACGAGGCCGCGCTCGCGTCCGGGATCAGCTACTTCGACCACGCCGACATCTACGGGGACGGGGACGCGCACGGCTGCGAGACCCGCTTCGCCGAGGCGCTGCAGCTCAGCTCGGCCGAGCGCGAGAGCATCGTGCTGCAGAGCACGGCCGGCATTGTGAAGAACGGTCCGTATTTCGACTTCTCCTACGCGCACATCATCGACGCCGTCGAGGGTTCGCTGGCTGCGCTGCGCACCGACTACCTTGATGTCCTGCTGCTGCACCGTCCGGACGCGTTGGTCGAACCCGAGGAGGTCGCCCGCGCGTTCGACGAACTGGCGGACGCAGGCAAGGTGCGGCACTTCGGTGTCTCCAATCACACCCCCAACCAGATCGAGCTGCTGCGCCGCTACGTCCGGCAGCCCTTGGTGGCCAACCAGTTGCAGTTATCGATCACGCACGCGCCGATCGTGGCCCAGGGCGTCGCGATGAACATGGCCGACCTGGACCAGTCGATCAGCCGCGACCTCGGCGTGCTCGACTACTGCCGCCTGCACGACCTCACCGTCCAGGCCTGGTCACCGTTCCAGGCGGGGTTCTTCAATGGCGTCTTCCTGGGCAACCGCGGCTTCCCCGAGTTGAACACGGTGATCGACCGGCTAGCGGCCAAGTACGAGGTGCCGACCGAAGCGATCGCGGTCGCCTGGATCACCCGCCATCCGGCCAGGATCCAGGTGGTGCTCGGCACCACCACGCCCGAGCGGGTAGCCGCTGCTGCCCTTGGCGCCGACGTCGAGTTGACCCGTCCGGAGTGGTACGAGCTGTACCGGGCTGCCGGCCACTTGGTCCCCTGAAGGGGTTAGGGCACGATGATGCCGAGGCGGGCGGCCAGGATCGGCGCCAGATCGACTAGTTGTTCGGTCGAGATGATCGCGCCGCGGAGGCCCTCGATACCGCTCACCTCGGCGAGCTGAGCGCCGCGCAGGTCGAAGTCGGCCAGCTTGGCGCCGGTCAGTTCCAGCCGCCGCAGCCGGGTGCCCGTGAGCGCGACGCGCGTGGCAGTGGCGCGCATCAGGTCGAGGTCGTCGATCACGCAGTCAGTGAACGCGACGTCGGTTAGGTGGGTGTCGCGCAGGTTGGCGTAGCCGATCCGGCAGCCGATGAAGTGGACGGATCGAAGCGTGCTCCCGAAGAGTTCCAGTGAGCCGACCCGGCTCTCCAGCAGTTCCACCTGTCGCCAGCCCGAGCCGTCCGCAGTGAGGGTGAGCACGTCCAGCCCGGTGAGGACCGATCCGCTGAACAGGGCCTCGGGCGCTCGCCAGCTGCGCGCGGTCGCGCCGTCCACACGGCTGGAGCCGAGCCGCCGACGGCCCGTCCAAACCAGCTCCTCGAAGCGGAGTCCGGCGAAACTGAACCCGTCCAGGTCCTCGTCGCCGGCGAACTGGTCAGCGGTGCCTTCGGTCAGTTGGCCCAAGCGGACGGGCGGCAGGTGCGGTGCGCGGTCTGCAGTTTTCGTCCGTCTCTCGGCCATCGGCAGAGCCTACGCCGCGCCAGCGGGCCCGACAGCCAGAACGACGAAGGCAGCAGTAACCCAAGGCTGCCCCGGCACCGAATCCGAGGACGTCTTCGGAAATGGCGTCATGAACCGGCGATTGTCACCTCTATTCCTATGTAGCCAGGTTGGATTCTGGCTGCAGCGGGATGACGCCGCTGCCTGGGAGGGGACGGCGGCGAATTCTCGGAGAGGGGCTGACCTGGTGCGCGACCCGGTCAGCCCCTCTTTGGGCCGGAGCGCTCGTTGGTTTAGGATTGGGACTCACCTGTGGTGTCGGCTGTTCATTGGGGAATGGGCGCCGGCCTCAAGTGGGGGTCTCGAACTTGAATCCGTCCCGTGAAGTGCCGGACCTTGTCGTCCGCGGGGACGAGGATCTGGATGATGCCGGGCTGGTAGCGCAGACGCGCGCCGGCAACCGTGAAGCGTTCGGCGTGCTCTGGCGGCGGCACGCAAAGATGGCCGGCGGCGTGGCTCGGTCGTTCACCAACTCCGTCGACCCCGATGATCTGGTCGCCGAATCCTTCGCCCGGGTCTACCTGGCGATCAGTAACGGTGGTGGGCCGAACGACGCCTTCCGGCCCTACCTGCTGACCACGCTGCGGAATACCGCGCGCACCTGGGGACGGAGGTCGCACGAGTCGGCCACCGACAGCATCGAGGAATACATCGAGGAGGTCGATCCCGACCCGATCCTGATGGGGCTGGCGAATCGCGAGCTCATTCAGCGCACCTTCGCCTCGCTGCCCACCCGCTGGCAGGAAGCGTTGTGGTGGTCGGAGGTCGAGGGGCGCAGCGCGTCCGAGATCGCCGAGTTGACCGGCCTTTCTGACAATGCCGCGGCGGCACTCTGCTACCGGGCGCGCGAAGGCCTGCGCCAGGCCTGGATCCAGACCCAGGTGCCCGCCGAATCCGCCAATCCGGAATGTCGCTGGACGCTGACGCGGATCGGCGCCTTCGTCCGCTCCGGACTCAGCGCCAACCACGCTGAACGGGTTCAGGGACACCTGGACGATTGCCGAAGGTGCGCCGGGATCGCGGCGAGGGCGGCCCGGATCGGGTCGACCCTTGGGATCGCCCTGGTCGGGGCGGGTTCGAGCGGGATCGCGCTGGCGGCAGCGCTGTCCGCCACCGCGGGCGCCGGTGCGGTGCCGGTCACCGGGTTCGCGAAGCTGAAGAACCTGACCACGTCCAACCCGACCGTAGGGATCGCCGCGGCGTTGGTGCTGGTGTTGTTGCTGGCCGTCCCGGCCACAGCCGCCTCCGGGGTATGGAGGGGTTCCTCGAGCGAGGCTGCGGCCGCGGCTGCGGCAGTCGTCCCACCGGCGGTTGAGCCGCCGGCGAAGGTGAGCGTGCCGCCGCCTCCGGACAAGACCGATCCGGCTCCGCCCGTCAGCTCCGAGCCGCATCCGGATCCGACTCCGGCGGTGCCGACCGCGAGCCCGACGCCCACCGCCGGGTCGAGTTCGGCCAGCGAGCGCAAGTCGGACGGGGAGAAGCCCAAGCCCGAACCCAAGGTCTCGCCGACCCCGTCCGCAACTCCGCCCGCCGTGGTCCCGACGTCCACGGCGCCGACCGCGGCAGTGCCGCCCACGCCGCCGGCCAGCCCGTCCGTGCCCACGGAGCCGGTGGTCACGCCGAGCCCCGAGATCGAACTGGAGCCTTCGCCCACCCCGTCGGAACCATCGCCGCCGAGCGAGAGCCCCAGCCCGTCGCCCACGGAACCCACCGTGCCGCCCACCGAACCCACCCCTTCGCCCACGGAACCGAGTCCGTCCCCTACGGAGCCCGGAGGGACAACTGAGCCGGATCCCGAACTCGATCCCGGCGGTGGTGGCGGTGGACAATGCGAGCGGCCCGGTCACCATCACTGGGGTTGTGGTGGTTGGGGCGACCACGATCGGGACCAGCCGGACGAGCCGAAGCCACCGCAGGTGCCGGATCCGCCGCTGGTGAAGGAACCCGAGCCGGACGTCTTCCCCGCGCCGTAGCCCGGATCCACCGATTCGGATGGTCGAGCTTGTCGCTTCGTCAAACTCGGCGCTGTTCCACCGTCATCCCGGCGGAGGCCGGGATCTCTCAGCGCGATCGGTGGATCTGGGCTTAGCTCGATCCACCGATCAGGTGGGTGGGTTGGGCGTGGCGCGAAGTGCGGATGCCCTTGTGACTGGGAGGTTGGACTTGTCTAGGGTTCCAAATCGATCGGTCACGAAGGGCATGCGTCGGGTGTTGTTTTCTCACAGTCTGAAGGCGACCAGGGTTGCGTTCGATGATCCGAATCTTGTGTCGTCAGCAGGGTTGGTGCCGGTGATGGCGCTGGCCGATCAGGCGGGGCTTCCAGATGAGCAGGGTGATCCACTTCGAGATCCATGCCGAATACGTCCCGCGAGCGGTCGCCTTCTACCAGGCGGTGTTCGATTGGACGACCGACGACTGGAGCGACCACGCCGGCATGCCATAGTTCGGCGGCACCACCGGCACCGAGGACGAGCCCGGGATCAACGGGGCGATCATGCAGCGCCAGGGCCCGAACCCGGCTCCGGGCGCGCCCGTCCAGGGCGGCGTCCTCACCCTCGGCTCGGGCGATTTCGACGAGACCTCGGGCAAGATCCTCGCCGCCGGTGGCACCGTGGCCGTGCCGAAGGCGGCCCTTCCGGGCATGGCGTGGCAGGGCTACTTCCTCGACACCGAGGGCAACGTGTTCGGCGTCCATCAGCCCGACCCCGAAGCCCGCTAGCCGGGCCGCTCGAGCCGGCGTCCGCCAGTCGAGCGTGCGCGTACTAAGACCAGTCGATGAATCCGGCGCGACTGCGTCCGCCGGCGTTTCCGCAGGTCTTTCCGGTTAGCCGATGTGGGTTCCAGCGAGTGAGCCACCTGCACGCGGCCCACACATACTCGGTATACATTCTCCTGCGAGGGCTAATACTGAGTATGTAGGAGCGGACATGTCGGTCAAGTACGGACTGCTGGCGTTGCTTGCCGAGGGTGCGAGTTATGGCGCCGCGCTGAAGTCGGCTTTCGAGGCGCGCACCGGCGGCACCTG
>JAKOQD010000001.1 GCA_029778515.1 Actinomycetes bacterium | reverse complement strand
GATGGGCGCGGAGCCGATCCGGCAGCCGGTGCTCCACCTGCATGGCCGCCAGGATCCGACGGTGCTCTCGGCCACGACCACCGGCAGTGAGCTGCACGTCGCCGGGGACTACCGGGCCGAGGCGATCGACGGCTGCGGGCACTTCCCGCACGAAGAAAGGCCGGACGTGGTGCTGCCGTTGCTGCTGGAGTGGTTGGGGTCAATCGGCTAGGTCCCGGCCGCGCCTTTCCGCGGGAAATGTGAGTCAGCGACCAGTTTCTGGTCTGTGAGTCACAAAGCGGTTGGTCGCAAAGCTTCAGCGCGCGCAGGACCCCGTCGTCACCGGGATCGTCCGGTTCGCCGCCCGCGCCAGCGCCTGGTCCACGGTCTTGGTGGTCAGCGCAAAGCCCGTGCGCTCGTACTGCTGGCTGCTGGCGAAGACGATCCCGGCGTACTGGCCGTCCCGGGTGAGCAGCGGCCCGCCGGAGTTGCCCGGGATGACCCGGCCGCGGACCACGTAGATCTCGCGCGGCTTGACGGACTCTCCGTAGATGTTGTCGCTGAAGACCGGGCTCTCGGAGGTACGGGCGACCACCCGGGCGCTGCGCAGGTCCAACGGCCCGCCGCCCGGATAGCCCGCGATGACCGCTGCATCGCCGTCGGACAGCCGGGACTCGCTCAACGGCTGCAGTCCGAGGCCGGGGATGAACAGCACCGCCACGTCGAGGTCGGGGTTGAAGTACACGACGTCGGCACCCCAGGAGCGTCCGTCGCCGGAAGTCACCCGCACTTGGCTCATACCCGCCACGACGTGGGCGTTGGTGGCGATCCGGTCGGTGGCGTAGACGAACCCGGAACCGGTGGAACCCTGCCCGCACGACGGCGTCGGCCCGGAGACCCGCACCACCGAGGAACTGGCCGTGATTGCAGCCTGCGGGATGTTCTTCGGCGGCGGTTCGACCTTGGTCCCGGGCAGGCCCTCGAGGCCGAAGAAGACGTCGGGCAGGTTCACGTCGGCGAGGAAGCGGCGCACGGAGTAGGCCAGGTCGGAGGCCTGTGCCGGCGCCATCCGTTCCACCTGCTTCAGCAGGGCCGACGACCGCACCGCCGAGGACAAGGTCGGGGACGGGAAGGAGGCCACCATTGCCGCGACCAGCCAGAAGACGATCAAACCGGCAACCGCGCTCACCAGCGCACCGGCAGCGGCATCCACCACCCGTCCCGGTCCGTGCTGCAGTGCCATCCAGATCGGTCGCCCGATGAACACCGCCAGCGCGTTACCCAGACCGATGCCGACTAGCAGAACGCCGATGCTCACGGCAGCCGCCGCGGGGCCGAGCACACCGAGGTAGTCGAGCACGAACGGCAGGGCGGCCGACGCGACGATCGCGCCCCCGATTGTTCCTGCGACGGAGAGCACGCTGCGAACCAGCCCGCGGTGCCAGCCGATCAGCGCGACAAGCACGAGCAGGCCGATCACGATCAGATCGACGGCACCCATAGCTCTCTCATCCAGTCCAACCAATGTCTACGGTACGTCCGAAATCCCAGGGCCGCTCCCAGCCGGCCAGCTGGATGATCCGATCGAGCAGGCCGGCGGTGAATCCCCAGACGAGCATCCCCGCCACCTCGAAGCCGTTACCGATGTAGCCACTCGGGTGACGCACCTTCACCCGATTGCCCGGATCGGTGAGGTCCGCAATGGCAACTCGATGCACCGACTCGACCTCGGCCGGATCGATCGCAGCCACCGGCGACGGCTCGCGCCAGTACGCCAGCACAGGTGTGACAACGTAGTTCGACGGCGGCAGCCACAACTGCGGCAGTTCGTGGATCACCTGCACGCCGGCCGGGTTCAAACCGGTCTCCTCCTGGGCCTCCCGCAGCGCGGCAGCCACCGGACCGTCATCGCCGGGGTCGAGCGCGCCACCGGGGAACGCGGGCTGCCCTGCGTGCGATCGCATGTCGGAAGCGCGCTGGATGAGCAGCACGTCCGGGCCGTCGCCGAACAGAATCAGCACCGCGGATTGCCGCCCCGTGTCATCGGGCGGCAGGAAGCGGGAAAGCTCGGTGCCGTCCAGATGGCGGGTGGCCTCGACAAGGGGGTCGAGCCAGCCGGGTAGGTCACTCACTTGCGCATCCGTTCGGCCTTCACCGGATCCTGCTCACCGATGTCGTTGGACGGACACAGGTGGCGGATCGGGCAGGCCGCGCAGGCGGGTTTGCGGGCGAAGCAGCAGCGGCGGCCGTGGAAGATCAGCCGGTGGCTGACCATCGTCCGGTCCTTGCGCGGGAACAGGGCGTCAAGGTCGTACTCGATGCGCACGGGGTCGGAGTTGGTGGTCCAGCCCAGCCGGTTGCTCAGCCGCGTGACGTGGGTGTCCACCGTGAAGCCGGGCTGATCGAACGCGTTGCCGCGCACGACATGGGCGGTCTTGCGGCCCACTCCGGGCAGTGTGGTCAGTGCTGACATGGGCTGCGGAATCTCGCCCTTGTACTTGTCACAGACCCGCTGCGCCATCGCCTGCAGGGACGCCGCCTTGTTCCGGAAGAAGCCTGTCGAGCGGATCATGTCCTCGAGTTCAGCGCGGTCGGCTGCCGCCAGCGCGCGCGGATCCGGGTAGCGGGCGAACACTGCGGGGGTCACCTGATTGACCCGTTCGTCAGTGCACTGGGCGCTCAAGATGGTCGCGACGAGCAGTTCATAGGGGTTGTGGAAGTCCAGTTCACAGTGTGCGTCGGGGTAGGTCTGCGCCAGGATCCGGTCCACCGCCCGGGCCCGACGCACGAGGGCCACGGGCGGTTTGAGCATTCATCCAGGGTATCCGCCCGGCCGGTGAGCCGCCTCATCACTCAATCGGGGGTACGGGCCGGGGGTGCAGAACCCGATATTGGATTCATGACCACGTTCCAGGACGCGCCCCCCACTCTGCGGGACCTGTCCCTGGATGACCTACGGCAAGTACGCCAGCAACTCACTGACGAGGAGAGCCGGGTCTCCTACTGGCGGCGGCTGTTCCAGGCTCGCTTGGACATGCTCACCGACAGTGACGAGGCGGAAACCACCGACGTGCGGCGGGTTCTGCAGGACGCCTCCTATGCCCCCCGCCGCTGGCAGGCACTGGGGCTGCATCCGGCCGACATCGACACCTCCATGCCGGAGGCGCAGGAGTTGTGGAGCCGGGTGGTCGATCTCCATGACGAGGTGCAGCGTGAGGCCTACACCCATCTGCTGCAGCAGATGGAGGCCTCGCTGTCACGCAACCGGCGAGCCTTGCACAGCCAAATCGACCTCGTCACCCACGAGCTGATCCAGCGCTACAAGGCCAACCCCGCGTTGGCACTCACGGCTCTGCCCACGCGCCGCCAGTCGGCCTGAACGCCTGAGCTGCACGAACCGCCCGCTCGCGCTGGGGTGGACGTCACATCCGGAATCCGTGCCAAACCGGGCCACAATCGGGTGATCTGCGCCACACTGGTAGGCGTGGATGACGTTTTGCGCCAAGCCCCCCTGTTCACAGCACTCGATGACGAGGCGGCAGCCGCCCTGCAGGCCTCGACCGTGGAGGTCCGGCTGTCCAAGGGCCAGGACCTGTTTCTCGAGGGTGAGCCGGGCGACAGGATGTTCGTCATCACGGAGGGGAAAGTCAAACTCGGGCACACTGCCGCGGACGGCCGGGAGAGCCTGCTGGCGATTCTCGGGCCAGGGGAACTGCTTGGCGAACTGAGCCTGTTCGACCCGGGGCCGCGCACGGCGACGGCCACCGCGTTGACCGACGCCACGCTCATCGCCGTGGGACATTCAGCGCTGCGCCCCTGGCTGACCGGGCGGCCGGAGGTGGCCGAGGCGTTGCTGCAAGCCCTGGCCCAGCGCCTGCGCCGCACGAACGAGGCGATGGCGGACTTGGTGTTCTCCGACGTCCCGGGTCGCATCGCAAAGATCCTGCTCGAACTGGGCGACAAGTTCGGCCGGCAGATGCCCGACGGGCTGCACGTCACCCACGACATGACACAGGAAGAACTGGCACAACTGGTCGGAGCGTCGCGCGAGACCGTGAACAAAGCACTGGCCGACTTCGCCAGCCGAGGCTGGATCCGGTTGGAATCGCGCTCGGTCGTGCTGATCGACATCGACCGCCTGCAGAAGCGTGCCCGCTGAGAGGCGCCGCCTCTCCGCGATCGGCTGGGTGGCCCTAGGGGTCGCCGTCGCCCTCTGCTGGCACTACCTGACCAAGGCCCGCGAGGCGTATCTGCTGGACCTGGACGTGTACCGGGACGCGGCGGAAGTGGCCTGGTCCGGTGGGGACCTCTACGGACTGCGGTACACCGACATCGGACTGCCCTACCTGTACCCGCCGTTCGCGATCCTGTTCCTCACGCCGTTGGGCTGGCTGTCGGACGTGGGTGCGCAGGTCATCTGGACACTCGTGACGTTGGTCTCCGTCGTCGTCTATGCCGTGGTGTGTGTGTGGAACTTCGCGGCCGAGCGCTTCCACACTCCGACGGTCTACATGGTGACGGTCGCGTTCGCCCTGGCGATGGAACCGACCGAGTCGAACATCAACTTCGGGCAGGTCAACATCCTGCTGGCCCTGTTTCTCGTCCTGGATTTGAGCCGCCGGACCTGGCGTGTGCCGCAGGGCGTACTGACAGGCATCGCGGCCGCAGTGAAACTGACGCCGCTGTTCATCGCCGTCTACTACGCGGTCACCCACCGGGTGCGGGCGACGGCGTGGACTGTGGGCGCGTTCGTCGTCTGCACTTTGGTCGCCGCGCTGGTCTTCCCGCACGCCTCCCGGGTGTTCTGGACGGGGACGTTTCTGGAGTCCGACCGGGTGGGAGTGTCCTACATCAGCAACCAGTCGATCAACGGGCTGCTGCAACGCGCGATCTCGGACCCGCAGGTGGCCCGCTTGCTGTGGCTGGTACTGGCGGCCGTGGTGGCCGTGGCCGTGCTGGTACTGGCCCACCACCTGTTCGGCACATATCCACACCTGACCGACGCGCTGGTGCTCGCCGCCATCCTTCTGATATCGCCCATCAGTTGGAGTGCCCACTGGATCCTGATTCTGCCGCTGCTGCTGGTCGCGGTCTTCCCGGACGAGCCCGTATTGCTGCTGCGCGTACTGGCGGCACTGCTGGCCGGGGCGCTGCTGTACGGCGTGATCAGGCCGCTGGAAACGGCGCAACGGCTGGTGCCGCCGGCCGCTGACAACATCGTGTTCGCCAACACGTTCACGTGGCTCACGCTCGTGGTGGGGGTTGCCTGCACGGTCTGGTACTGGCGGCGGGTGGAGACTGACCAGGGCCAATCCGTGAGCGTTCCGGACATCCGTTAGCACCGCGGGCGGGTTTTGGGCGCCCGGCATGCTCACCGATGCCCGGAATGCTCACCGATCGGGGTGAAGGCCCAGGTACTCCAACTGCGCCCGGACGCTGAGTTCCGCGGCCGGCCACAGAATCCGCGGAACGTCGGCGTAGACCCGCTCGACCACTGCGCGGGGCGTGGGTTCGGCGAGTTCGGCCACGGCCGCCCGCACCTCCTCGAGCCGCTCGTTGCGGTGTGCCAGGTAGGCGTCCAGAACCGCGGCCGCGTCCGGAAGGGCGGGCCCGTGTCCCGGCCAGACCTGCGTCGCGCCGGCGGCTTCGACGAGCTCCTGCAGCAGCTGCAGCGATGCCAGGTAGTCGGCCAGCCGCCCGTCCGGATGCGCCACAACCGTGGTTCCGCGGCCCAGGATCGTGTCACCGGTGAGGACAGCCGCCCGCTGTGGCAGGTGCAGGCTGACCGAGTCGCTGGTGTGCCCGGGCGTGGCCACGATGTGCACTTCCAGATCTCCGGCGATCACCACTTCTCCCGGCGCCAGCCGTTCGTGGCCGGGCTGGGGGTCCAACGCCCGGACCTGCGCCCCGAAGGTCTGCTTGAACAAGCCAGCCCCGGCGCTGTGGTCCAGGTGCCCGTGCGTGAGCACGATCTGGCGCACCCGCCTTCCGTCCAGCGCCGCTTGCACGGCTGCCAGATGGGCGGGGTCGTCCGGCCCCGGATCGACCAGCACTACCGAGTCGGCATCGGCGTCCAGCAACCAGGTGTTGGTGCCGTCCAGGGTCATCGGCCCGGGGTTGCCGGCCAGGACGCACTGCGCACCGTCGAACGTTCCGCCACGCCACGGGCCGGTGCTGCCCGGCATCGCGACGAAACCGGTCACAGGGGCTCCCCCGTCACGGCATTGATCAGCACCCACGTGATGTCACCGTCGGCGGGCACCGGCTTGGGCATGATCGGTATCGGGGAACGGTGTTCAGCCAGCGCCTCCGCCACCGTGTCGAAGCGGGCGATGTCAGCCAGCGCAGCGGTGGTCGGCGGCAGCATAGGCAGCCCGTCAATCGCCGCCGGGTCGAACCACCCGACGTTCTGGTGCTCCGTGGTGAAGTCGGCCAGGTCCTGCCCGGCCGGCAAGGCCGCAGCGAAGAAGCGGGTGTCGAAGCGCCGCGACTCGACTTCGGGTGTGACCCAGTGGGCGAAGGGATGCAGCGCGGCCAGGTCTGGCTTCAGTTCGAACTCGGCCAGCAGCGACCCGAAGTCGCGTTGTCGGTCGGCGAAGGCCGCGGCCGGTGGGGCGGGGTCGGTGAGCAGCACGCCGCACTCCTCGAACGTCTCACGGACTGCGGCGACCAGCCAGGGATCGCCGAGTTCGGCGTCGGCAACGTCGAGCGCACCGCCCGGGAACACGTACATGCCGCGCGCGAAACCCAAGTTGGCCGCCCGCTGCAAGAGAGCAACCTCGACGCCCGCAACACCGTCGCGCAACAAGACCACAGTGGACGCCGGCCGCGGCTCGGGGGCGGTCCAGTCCCCGCCGTAGACAAGAGCCCGGGCGCGCTCGGCCAGCTCCGGTGGCATGCGCATCACAGCACCTCGGCGATGACCTCGACCTCGACTGGGGCATTCAGTGGCAGCGCCGCGACCCCGACCG
>JAKOQD010000101.1 GCA_029778515.1 Actinomycetes bacterium | reverse complement strand
TACGCCGTGACCAGCGCCGACGGAACCACCATCGCCGCCTGGCACTACGGCGGTGACGGCACTCCCCTGCTGATCTGCAATGGCCTGGCCTCAAGCCCGGCGGCGTGGCCAAGTCTGCGAGACCCGGACTGCGGCTTCGACGCGCGCACCTGGTTCCACCGCGGCATCCCGCCGTCCGAACAGCCACGCGGTGGGTTCGAGATGGCCGACCACGTGGCGGATGCCCTGGCCGTGGTCGAGGACGCCGGGTGGGAACGCTATCTGGTCGTGGGCTGGTCGCTGGGCGTCAACATCGCGTTGGAACTGGCAGCCGCCGACCCACGGGTCGCGGGGGTGGTGGCACTGGCCGGGGTTCCTGGCGGTTCGTACGACGCAATGCTGCCGCCAGTCCCGCGCGATGTCGCGGCGCAGGCGGTGGCCTTCGGGACGGCGTTGCTGCAGGCCGGCGGCTCCTGGCTCACCTCGCTGGCCAACCGGGTCGGGCAACTGCCTGGGACGACCGATCTGCTGAAGGCCACCGGGGCGATCGGCGCCAGCGCGCAGACCGAACACGTTCGCGAACTGGTCAAGGACTTCTTCGGTATGGACGTGCACTGGTACGGCCGGTTGGCCAGCGCCTTGCAGCGTCACGAAGCGATGGACCTCGACCGCATCACGTGTCCGGTCCTGTACGTCGGCGCCGGCCAGGATTTCGTCACCGATCCGCAGGCCGTGGAGGACGCCGCCGGCCGCACGCCGCGTGGCAGCGTCGAGCGCTGGGACGCCACCCACTTCCTGGTGCTGGAGTACCCCGACCGAATCCTGGACACCCTGCGACGATTCGCCGCCGAGGTCGGTTGAGGAACACTCGGGATGGCAATCGGCGAGCATTCCGGGCAGCGGTTAGCCTCCCGGGGGCCGAAAACCCCTCCGTAGGGCTAACAGATGCCCAGAATGCTCACGGATCGGTCGGCCTCAGCCCAAGATCATCTGCCGCCGGTAGACCGACTCCTCGCGGCCGGGCCGCATTCGCGCGCTGATCACCAGGTAGACAACAGCGCCGAGCCCGACCAGAACGCTGGTGAAGATGTTGACCCGCAGGCCCAGAATCCGGGTCGCAGTGTCGATGCGCAGAATCTCCCAGAACAGCCGGCCCAGGCAGTACAGCGCGACGTAGAGCGCGAACACGCGCCCGTGTCCCATGCGGAAGCGACGGTCGGCCCACCACACGACCGCGGCAACTCCCAGGCACCACAGCGCCTCATATAGGAAGGTCGGGTGGAACGTCGCGAACTGCTCGAAGCCGTCGGGACGGTGCGTCGCGTCGATCTTCAGTCCCCACGGCAACGTTGTGGGCTCCCCGAAGAGTTCCTGATTGAACCAGTTGCCGAATCGCCCGATCGCCTGGGCAATGGCCAGGCCGGGCGCCAGGGCATCCCCGAGCGGTGGCAGCAGCAGGTTGTACCGCCGGCAGGCGTACCAGGCACCGAGCGCGCCGCCGAGCACCGCACCCCAGATCCCCAAGCCGCCCTGCCAGATCTTCAGAGCAGCCACGAAGCCCAGCCCCCCGGGGCCGAAGTACGTCGACCAGTCCGTCATGACGTGGTACAGCCGGGCGCCGATGATGCCGGCAGGCACAGCCCACAACGCGACCTCGCCGATCTGACCGGCCATGCCACCGCGGGCCACCCAGCGCTTGTCCGTGATCCAGATCGCCACGAAGATGCCGATCAGGATCAGCAGCGCGTAGGCCCGGATCGGGAACGGCCCGAGGTGCCAGACCCCCTGCGGGGGTGAGGGAATGAACGCGAAGGTCACTGCTGGGGGTTCGTCAGCGCGTCCTTCAGCGCCTGCTCGCCGGCCAGTGCGCTGTCCGCGATCTTCTGCCCGTTCACCTCGATGGTTGGTGTGCCGGTCACCCCGGAGTCGAAAGCAGCCTGGTTGGACAGTTGTGCCCAGCCCTTGTAGGTCCCGGCATCGACGCACTGGTCGAACGTGGTCTTGGCGTCACCGGTGATTCCGGCGTCAGCGCCGAACTGCTTGAGCTGGTCGTCGGTCCAGCCCTGGCCCTCAGTCGCAGGCTGGTTGGCGTACAACGTGTTGTGGTACGGCAGGCCCTGGTCGGCGTTGATGGAGCAGCCGAACGCGCTGGCCGCGCGTACCGAGTGGTCAGTGTTCAGGTTCTTGTCCAAGAACGTCATGATGCGGTAGGTCAACGCGATGTCGCCGGCGCTGGCCCACTTCTCCACCGCCGGACCGTAGGTGGTCTCGAACTGCTTGCACGCCGGGCACTGGAAGTCCTCGTAGATGACCACCTGCGGCTTGCCGGTGGGGTTGCTCACCTGGTATCCGTAGCCGTTGTCCTTGGTGATGCCGGTAGGCAGCGCCGAGTCGGCACTGGGAGTGTCACTGTTGTTGTTGTCGCTGCCGCCGGAGTTCATCACGCCAATACCGATGATGATGCCCACGACCGCCAACACCGCGATCCCGCCGATGATCCGGATCATCCGCTCGCGGCGGCGTTCGGACGCCTGCGCCGCGGCACGTGCCTCCGCGGCTTTCTCGCGGGTGGACTTCGCTTCCTTCTTGTCGGCCATGACCTACCTCTCGCCTGTGCTTGGTAAAGCCTAAACGCTGGTGTCCG
>JAKOQD010000100.1 GCA_029778515.1 Actinomycetes bacterium | reverse complement strand
TGTGCGCCCACGGCACCCCCGCGACGAATTCCTCAAGGAACAGGCCAGCCGTGATCGAACCGGCGTTCGGACCGCCGAGGTTCTTCAGGTCGGCGATGTCGGAATCCAACTCGGCGCGGTAGCTGCGGATCAGCGGCAGCCGCCAGACCGGCTCGTCGACTGCGTCCCCGGCCGCGCTCACCTGGGCGGCCAGCGCGTCGTCGTTGCTCAGCAGGCCGGCGACTTCCTCGCCGAGCGTGCGCAGGCATGCTCCGGTCAGGGTGGCGATGTCGACGATGGCGTCAACGCCCTCCTCGACCGCGAGGACGAGTGCGTCGGCCATCACCAGGCGGCCCTCGGCGTCCGTGTTCAGCACCTCGACGGTCTTGCCGCCACGGATCGTGAGCACGTCGCCCAACTGCATCGCCGAGCCCGAGGGCATGTTGTCGGTGCACATCAGGTAGCCGGTGACGGTGTTGCGACAGCCGAGCTCAGCCAGCGCCGACATGGCCGCGAGGATGTTCCCGGCGCCGGTCATGTCGTTCTTCATCTGCGAGTGCGACAGGTCGGCCGGCTTCAGCGCGATACCGCCGGAGTCGTACATGATGCCCTTGCCGACCAGGGCAAGGTGCCCGGTCGACTCCCCGGACGGCGTGTACCGCAGCACCACCATCCGCGGCTCCTCGATCGAGCCCTTGTTGACGCCGAGCAGGCCGCCGCAGCCGAGCTCGATCAGCGCCCTGCGGTCGAACAACTCCACCTTCAGCCCGGACTCCGCCCCGATCTGGACGGCCAACTCGGCCAGCCGGGACGCGGTCAGCAGCCCGGCCGGGCAGGACGCGAAGTCGCGTCCGAGCATTCCGGCACGGGCGGACGCGAGCCCGCGGGTCGCACCAGCGCGGACGTCGTCGACGGCGCCCTCGGGAGCTTCGAGAACCAGCGACTCCACCGCCACCGGACCAGCAGCCACCGACTTGAACGAGAACTGGTAGCGGGCCAGCAGCACGCCCTCGACGATGGCGGCAGCGGCGTCCGCCACCGGCACCTGCGCGATGGCCGGCACCCGAACAGCGAGGGCGGCGTCCTGGGGGACCGCGCGGGCGAAGGCAGCCGCCGCGTCGCGCAGCCGAGCAACAGTGAGTTGCTCCGGGTCGCCGACGCCGACCGCGACCAGCACCGGCTGGTTCACCGAGGGGAACGGAACCGCCTTGCCCACGTCCGGGGTGAAGCCTGCCCGGGCCAGCGCAGCCAGGTCGACACCACCTAGGATCGCCGGCGTCGGCTGTCCGGCGAGCACCGGGACGGCGAGTGCATCCGCGGTCATAGTGCTGCCTGCTGCCACCACATCAAGGTGGACCGAACGGTTGCGCGAGGGGATCGGATCGAGGTCGAGCGTTTTCATGGGGGCCTTCTTCGGAGTGTGGGGATTAGGGATCAGATATTCACCGGGGCGCCCGGACCCCAAGGGATGCCGAGCAGGAACCAAGCGACGAACAGCACTACCCAGGCCAGTGTGATCCACAGCGTGTAGGGCACCATCAAGGCGATGATCGTGCCGATGCCGGCGTCCTTCTTGTAGCGCTGCGCGACGGTCACCATGAACGGCAGGTAGACCATCAGCGGGGTGAGCACGTTGAGCGGCGAGTCGGCCACGCGGTAGGCCGCGAGCAGGGTCTGCGGGGCCACGTTGAGCGAGGCGAAGATCGGGATGAACACCGGCGCGAAGATCACCCACTTCGGCACCAGCCCGGGCAGGATCAGGTCGAGGACGAGGATCACGACGATGAAGCCCAGCAGCAGCACGATCGCGGGCACGTTGGCCTGCTGCAGCAGTTCGGCAGCCGAGATGGCCGCCACGGTGGGCAGGTTCGACCAGTTGAACAGGGCGATGAACTGGGCGATCATCAGGAACATCAGCAGCAGTCCGCCGAGGCTGCCGAACGTCTTGGCGATCGCGGTCACCGCCTCGTTGCCGCCCTGGAGCGTGCCGGCGCCCTTGCCGTAGCCCAGGCCGCAGACCATGAAGGCCAGCGAGATCACGAACACCAGCGAAGCCATGAACGGCGTGTTGCCGATGATGTTGCCGGTCTCCGGATCGCGCAGCGGCGCGCCCGGGATTGCGGTCAACAGCGCGATGATCACCGCGAAGCCGAGCAGGTACCAGCCGGAGTACTTCAGGCCCTTCGCCTCGGCCGCCTCATCGATCTGCTCCTCGTCCACGCCTTGGTAGTCGGCGTGGTCGTAGACCCCGAGCCGCTTCATCGTCACCTTCGCGGTGACCACGGTCGCCACGATGGCCAGCACGATCGAGGACACGATCGAGAAGAAGAAGTTCTGGGTGACCTCGAGCGGAGCCATGTTCAGCTGGGTGAGCACCGAGTTGGTGATCTCGGTCAGCATCGAGTCGGACGGGGTGATCAGCAGGTTCACCCCGAACACCGCGCCCACGCCGGCGAACGCCGCAGCCAGACCGGCCAGTGGATGGCGTCCGACCGAGTAGAACGCGGCTGCCGCCAGCGGGACGAGGATCAGGTAGCCGGCGTCCGTGGCCACCGAGGACAGCACGCCCACGAAGATCAGGATGAAGGTCAGCCAGCGGGCGGGCGCGACCTTGACCATCTTGCGGATCAGCGCGCCCATCATTCCGGCGTGCTCGGCCACGCCCACACCGGCCATCGAGACCAGTACCACCGCGACCACGCCGAAGCCGGCGAAGTTGTCGACGAAGGACGCGAAGAAGAAGCGGACGCCCTCTACCGACAGCAGGTTGCGAACCGGGAAGGTGACCTCTTTGACGATGAAGTCCGGCACCTCGGCCGGCTCGCCGGTCACCGAGTCGTAGATCGACCAGGTGCCGCCGAGGTGTTCGTTGATCTGGCTGAACTCGTCCTTCGGGACGGGGGTGACCACCTCGTCGGTGACGCTGATGCCGGCGAAAGACAGGATCGCGGACAGCAGGGCCACCACAGCGATCAGGTAGACGAACATGATCGTCGGATTGGGCACCTTGTTGCCCACGCGCTCGACCCAGTCGAGCCACTTCGAATTGCCGGTGCTGGCTGTAGCCACGGTTTCGGACATGTCCAACCTCACTCACGCTCGCAGGCAAACCGGTTGGCCCGAGGCCCACGCTTCGCGGCACGGTTCGCGACGCGCTCGGCAGGTTCGGGCAGACCAACCTCAGGTTAGGGTTTGGCGAGCGGTTAGGACACCCCCAGAACTGGTGGACGGGACGGCTGAACCGGGCGGACGGAAGCGCAGGTCGCGCAGCTCGCACCCCCGACTCTGGGACTATCCGCGCGCCGCCGTGCTGACTAGCCTGCTCGCAGCGGCCGAAGGCCGGGATCGACCGATCGAGGTGATCAGTGCGCACACTCAAGTCAGCTCAGGTCGCAGCAGTTCTGCTGCTGGCCGGACTCATCGCCACGACCGGCTGCGGCACGCTACCGATCCCCGATCGTTCGGCGCTGCCGTCGATCTCGCTGCCGCCCCGACCGACCGCATGGCCGACGCTGCCGTCCCGGACGCCGGCGCCAACGGCCACGATCACAGCTACCGAAACGGCAACGGCGACCGCCACTGAGACGGCGCCCGCGCCGGAGCCGACGCCAACGTCGGCCTCGCCGACCCAGACACCAACCCCATCACCGACCGCCGGCTCGCCGTCCGCAGTTCCGGCGCCACCACCGACGCAGGACTCGGGACCCGGCTGGTGGCTGCTCGGCATCCTGATCGCGGCCGTGCTCGCGGTCGCAGCCGGCGTGGCCGGCTGGCGCCACACCAACGCCCAGCGGCAGTGGGACCGGCGCTACCAGGTCGTCCGTGCCGAACTGGAGTGGGCCGACACCGATCTGCTGCCGCAGATCCTGGAGTACCCGACCGCGGCCGGAGCGGCAGCGCTCTGGCAGACCGGACGCGGCCGCCTGAGCGCCGCTGACGAGGAGTTGGCCGCGCTCGGCATCAGTGCGTCCGGGGACCGCCGGCTCGGCCAGGTGCAAACGGTGCGGCGTCCGCTGGCGTCTCTGCTGGCGGCCATGGACGCGGAGACCGCGCTCGGCGCCGACGCGACCGCCGAGATGCTGCGGCAGACCCGGGCACAGGTCACGTCCGCGCGGCAGGCGTTGCGCACGGCGCTGAACGACCCGTCCGAGCAGGCCCCGAACGACCGCAGCGACGGGCGATGACCACCGACCTCGGCATGGTGCTGGCGCTGCTGGCCGCTGCGATCGTTATGTTCGCGATCGGCCGGCCACGAATGGACGTGGTCGCGCTGCTGGCGTTGGTGGCGTTGCCGCTGACCGGAGTGCTGACCCTGCCCGAGACCCTTGCAGGTTTCGCCGACCCCAACGTGATCCTGGTGGCCGCCCTGTTCGTGGTCGGCGAAGGGCTCTCCCGCACCGGGGTGACCTACCGGCTGGGCGACTGGCTGGCCAGCCATGCCGGCGACTCGGGCGCGCGGCTGGTGATCCTGCTGATGCTCTGCGTGGCTGCGCTGGGCTCGGTGATGAGTTCGACCGGGGTGGTTGCGATCTTCGTCCCGGTGGTGCTGGCGGTCGCCAAACGGATCGGGACATCGCCGCGACAACTGCTGATGCCGTTGAGTTTCGCGGGCCTGATCAGCGGCATGCTCACGCTGATCGCGACCGCACCCAACCCTGGTTGTGAATGCCGAGCTGGTCCGGCACGGCCTGCAGCCGTTCGGCTTCTTCGCCGCGACGCCGTTCGGGCTGGTGGTGCTGGCGCTCGGGATCGGCTACATGCTGCTGGCGCGGCGCTGGCTGGGGGACGCAACCCCGTCCGGCGGTACCGCTTCCAGGCAGACGATCGCCGATCTGTTGGCGGCGTACGCGCTTTCCGGCGACCCCCGCCGGGTAGTGGTGGACGCGGACTCCGAACTGGGCGGACGCACGCTGGCCGAGTTGGATCTGGCGCGGACGCACGGCGTGGTCGTGCTGAGCGTGGAGACCGGACCGCGCTGGCACCGCGTCCTCAACGCTGCGGACGGGACGACCCGGCTGACCGCCGGGGATGCGCTGACCGTTCAGGCTCTGGCCGGTCGATCTGGGCAGCTGGAACAGTTGGCGTCGCTTGGCCTGATGGAGGTGGCGGCGACGCCGGAGGACTTCGCCCAGCAGACCCGGCAGGTCGGGGTTGCCGAGCTGATGGTGCCCCCGACTTCGGTGACGGACGGGTTGAAGGTGCGCGATCTGGACCTGATCCGGAGGCACCAGCTGACCGCGATCGGAGTGCGGCATCGCGGCAAGGTGGTCGCGGAGACGCCGGCGAGCGTCCGGGTGGACAGCGGCGACACGATCCTGGTGACCGGCGAATGGGCGGCGATCCAGCGTTTCGGCCGCCGCTCCGACCTGGTGCTGCTGGACCTGCCGGCCGAGGTGGAGGAGACCGCGCCGGCGGGGAACCAGGCGAGGTTCGCGCTGGCCAGCCTGCTGGTGATGGTGGTGCTGATGGTGACCGGATGGGTGCCGAACGTGCTGGCGGCGCTGATCGCGGCGCTGCTGATGGGCGCCACCGGTTGCATCGACATGCCGAGCGCCTATCGAGCAATTCACTGGCCGACGCTGCTGGTGATCGTGGGCATGCTGCCGTTCGCACAGGCGTTGGAGCGGACGGGCGGTGTCGACCTTGCCGCGCAGGGGCTGCTGGCGCTGGTGGGCGGGGCGCCACCCGGGGTGGTGCTGGCGGCGATCTTCGCCGCGACCGCGCTGATCGGGTTGTTCGTGTCCAACACCGCGACAGCGGTGCTGATGGCTCCGGTGGCGATCGCGACCGCCACCCAACTAGGGGCTTCGCCCTACCCGTTTGCGATGACCGTGGCGCTGGCTGCGTCCGCTGCGTTCATGACGCCGGTGTCTTCGCCGGTGAACACGCTGATCGTGGAGCCGGGGCGGTACCGCTTCAGCGATTTCCTCAAGTTGGGGACGCCGTTCACGATCCTGGTGATGATCGTGGTCGCGATCATGGTGCCACTGGTGATGCCGCTGCACCCGTGAGGCGCGAACTGTGCGGTCACGCAGCCGGCAGCGGTCCCGTCCATCGCTAGGTGTGGATTCGTGCACCGCGGACGGTGGGCTGATCCACACTCAAGGCCGGTGCCTGGCCAGCCAACTCAGAGTCAGGCCTGGCGAATCTCGCCTGAAGCGTCCGCAGAGCAGCCGAGCTCC
>JAKOQD010000013.1 GCA_029778515.1 Actinomycetes bacterium | reverse complement strand
TCTGCAAGCGGCGGCCGCTGAGCTGGCGGGCACCGCCGGACTCACGGACTGGCAGGTAACGATCTCGCATGATGGTGATTACGCCGTGGCCTTCGTCGTGGCCACCGGCGTTAGCCTCGAAACGTGAGACGACTCCTGTTGGCATCCGCCGCCACTCTGGTCGGTGCCGCCACCCTGTACGCCCCGGCTCAGGCCGCCCCTCCGAGCGTCGCGGCACGCGCAGCCGTCGCCGCCGGCGAGCAGCCCCTGGTCTACGTCATCGTCCTCGACGGACTCGACGGCGACCTCTACGACGCCGGTCGGCTGCCGTTCCTGAAGGGCCTGGTCGACACCCGCGGCACGTACTACCAGGAGTCGCGCTCCATCATGGTCGCCGAGACCAACCCGAATCACACGGCGATGATCAGCGGCGCCTACGCCGACACGTCGGGCATCCCCGCCAACGACTTCGCGCTATACGGCAAGGGGGCCACTTCGGTCGACGGTTGCCCGGTCGCGAAGAACGCCAAAGCCCCGTCCAAGGCCGGACTGGCCGCGGGGTGCGTCAAGGCACAGACCTTCTTCCAGAGCACCGCCGGCAATCAGCGCATCACCACGGCCGGGGTGTTCGGCAAGCCGAAACTTGCCACGCTGTTCTCGGCCAAGCGCTCGGCCAAGAAGTACGCGGCCGACTACCTCTGGACGCCCTGCACAGGCGCGCATCCCAGCTACTGCCGCAAGGTTCCGCTGAGCCCGTACGGATACGCCAACGACGACGACACCATGTCTGCGCTGATGGCCACCGTGCGCAAGGGCGTCAAGAGCGAGAACGGCAAGCAGCGCACGCCGAACCTCACGTTCGTGAACATGCCGACCATCGACGTCACCGGCCACACCTACGGAGCCGGTAAGCGGTACAAGAAGGCGGCCACGTCTGCCGATAGCCAGCTGCGCCGGTTCGTCAAGCAACAGAAGAAGCTCGGGCTGTGGAAGCGGACGGTCATGTTCGTCGTGTCGGACCACTCCATGGCCACCACCGAGCGCAAGGTGTCGCTGGCACAACGTTTCACACAGGCCGGCATCCCGACCAGCGCCTACGTCATCGTGGCGAACGGCGGGACCGACCTCGTCTATCTCAGCGACCCCACCTCCCCAGACCGGTTCGCGCTGTTGGCGCAGATGCGCGAAGCCGCGCTCGGGC
>JAKOQD010000099.1 GCA_029778515.1 Actinomycetes bacterium | reverse complement strand
TGGGCGTTGATGATGCCGAACCCGACATCGTTCACGATCGCGCCGAGGTCGTTGACGTGGTTGTACAGCCGCTCGCATTCCAGCAGCAGCGCCCGCACCACCCGGTCGCGCTCGGGCACGACGATGCCCAGCGCGTCCTCGACCGCCATCGCGTAGGCCAGGCTGTGTCCAACCGCGGTGTCGCCGCTGATCCGCTCGGCGAGCGCGATCCCGTCCGCGACTGGACGTCCTTCGAAGAGCTTCTCCACGCCGCGATGGACGAACCACAACCGCTGGTACATCCGGACGATGGTCTCGCCGACCACGGAGAAGCGGAAATGCCCCGGCTCGATCAGTCCGGCGTGCACCGGCCCGACCGGGATCTCGTAGATTCCCTTGCCGGCGACTTCGACGAACGGGAAGCCGGCGGCACCGTCGAAGACCGGACGCGGGTCGGCGTCCGCCAGCATCGGGTGGTAGCCCGTCGGCCAGTGCGCGTGCCGCACCAGGCGATAGGGCTGCGGATGGTCCCGCGGCACAATGCCGAACAGGTCCCGCAACTCACGCTCGAAGCGTCCGGCCGGGTAGGACAGGCCGGCCAAGGTGGGCAGCCAGGCGTCGTCGCGCGGCACCCGCACGACCACCTCCACCCGCTCATTCGCGGCGCCGAGCAGCACGTACACCACGCGGAAGTCATCGGTCGGACGGTCCTCGTGGCCCGCCACCAGCGCCAGACGCAGCCCCCGCGCGAGCTGGGACGCGACTGCGTCCGGCAACTCCTCGCGGGTGACAGCTGTGGCCGCGGGTTCGATCAGGCGCGTCATTGGGCACCTCCCAGGGCAGCGACGGCTGCGGTGAGCGGGCCGAGTAGTGGCCAGGCAAACCCGAGCACGGTGGTCGCGGTGAGGGCTAGGGCGATCGGGAGGCTGATTCGTTGAGGTGGTGAAATTGCAGAGGTGTCGGGGGCCCGTCGTGTCACCGGGACCGTTTGAGGGTGGTCTGCCGGCACTCCCACAGTCATCGAAAGGACGTGGCGGGCGATGCCGGCGAAGACGATCAGCAGGAGCGCGCAGGCGATCAGCATCGGCCACAACAGGCCGCTCTGGAAACCGGCCACGAGGATGCCGACCTCGGTGAAGAAGGTCACGAACGGCGGGAAGCCGAGCAGAGCGGCGGAGCCGAGCAGGAACGGTCCCGCGAGATCAGGACGCAGGCGCAGCAGGTTCCGTACGTCCGCCACCCGATGGCTGCCGACGTAGTCGAGGATGCGTCCGGCAACCACGAACATGGCCGACTTCACCAAGCCGTGGCCAAGCATGTGCAACAGCACCGCGGCGATCGCCAGCGGACCACCGGCGGCGGCGCCCAGAGCCAGCAGGCCCATGTGCTCAATACTGCTGTAGGCGAGCAGGCGCTTGTAGTCGCGCTGGGTGAGCACCAGTCCGGCGGTCACGGCCAACGACAGCAACCCCGCGACCAGCAGGAGACCGCGCATCAGTTCCGGGCCGACGGCCGCGTCCGTGATCGCCTGGATCCGCAGGATCACATAGAACGCCACCGACAACAGCACCCCTGACATCAGCCCGCTGACCGGGGCGGGCGCCTGGCTGTGCGCGTCCGGCAGCCAGGAGTGCATGGGCGCCAGCCCGGCCTTGGTGGCGAAGCCCAGCACCGCCAGCGCGCCGGCTGCCTTCGCCAGGGTCGGGTCGAGCGCGTCCGCGTGTTGTAGCAGCAGCACCCAGGAGACGGTCGCTTCGCCGGACGTGAGGCTCGCCGCCGACAGCAGCGTGATGCCGAGGAATGCGATCGCCACACCGACCGCGCCGAGCACGACGTATTTCCAGGCGGCCTCCAGCGAATCCCGTCCGCCCTGGGACGCGACCAGGAAAGCTGTGGTGATCGTGGTCAACTCGATGGCCACCCACATCAGGCCAATGTTGTCCGCCACGACCGCGAGGGTCATCGCGGCCAGGAACAGGCAGAGCAGCGCCGCGAATGAGCCGCTGGCAAGGATTGGGTCAGTCGTCGGGCGCAGGGCGGCTCCATCGGTCGCGCTGAGAGATCCCGGCCTACGCCGGGATGACGGTTGAACCGGGTTCGATGACGGCGGTACCGGGCTCACCGAACGATCCATCCCACCCCAGAGCGCGACCACGGCTACGGCGCCGACGACCACCAGCATCCAGGCGCTCAGGGCGTCCACGCGTAGCAGTCCGGACGCAGTCGCCACTGGCCCCGACAACCCAACCAGCCACACGAGCGTGATCCCACCAACCAGCAGCAGCACCGCGGCGATGACGGGCAACCAGCGCGTCCACGCCGACCGACGCAAGCCGTAGCTCACTCCAGCTAGGAACAACGGCAGCAGGAGCAGCAACCAGATCCAGACAGCCATCAGTCGTGCAACTCCTTCAGCTCGGAGATGTCGACATGGCCGTGCACCGCCTGCATCCGCACCACCAGGACGCCGAGAATCAATACCACCAGTAGTACATCGAGGGACGCGCCGAGCTCGACCGTCAGCGGCAGCCCGCCGGAAGTCAGGAAAGACACCGTGGCGATGCCGTTGTCCAGCACCAGGAATCCGATCAGCTGGGTGACCGCCGAGCGGCGGATCAGCAGTTGCCAGAAGCCCAGCAGCACCAGGGCGAACCCCACCGGTACTGCGTGCGCAGCCGCGTCCGAACCGATGCCGAAGAGCGAACCGGTCACGACGTAGGCGAGCATGGTCAGGGCGGCCGCGACGATCAGTTCGACCGCGGTGTTCACCAGCGCGGCCCGCTCGCGGGTCTCGCCGATCAACCGGGCCGACCGCAGCATCGCCCAGGGCAGCACGATCGCCTTCACCACCAGCACCAACGCCGCGACGAAGAGCGCCCCCGGTTCGCCAACGTGGAACCCGACCGTGAGCACCAGCCCGGCCAGCGCCACGCCCTGGGCAGCAAGCAGTCCGATCGACCGCACCAGCGAGCGTCCCCAGACCTGCAGGACGGCGGTCAGGAGAAGCAGTCCGGTGGTCAGGGCGATCAGCTGCGGATACAGCTCGGACGTCATCAGCGCACCCCCTCAGAACACCAGGTAGGCGGCGCTGACCGAAAGGAACGCCAGAACGAAGGAGCCGGCGAGCAGTTCCGGCACCCGGAACAGCCGCAGCTTGGCCAGGAACACCTCGACGGCCGCCAGCAGGGCGCCGGCGAGCAGCAGCTTCACCGCGCCGGTCGCGACCCCCACCAGCAACCCGACCAACGATGCGTCCGGCGCCACCCCGAACGGCACCGCCAGGTTGGCCACCAGGCCGAGCAGCGCGGTCAGCCGCAGCCAGGACCCGAACTCGAGCCACCCGAGGTCACGTCCGCCGGATTCGAGGATCATCGCCTCGTGCACCATCGTCAGTTCCAGGTGCGTGGACGGGTTGTCGACGGGCAGGCGTCCGGTCTCGGCGATGACGACCACGACCAGCGCGACGATCGCGAGCAGGCTCACCGGGTTGAGCAGGGACGCCGGGTCGGCGCTGCGGGCCGCGACGATCACCGAAAGCACCGAAGACCCGACCGGACCGCTGATCGCGTAGATGCTCAGCAGCACTGTCGGTTCCACCAGCGCGGCGATCACCATGTGCCGGCTCGAGCCCATGCCGCCGAAAGCGGTCCCGGATTCCAGGCCGAGCAGGGCCAGCGCCACCGTCCCGAGCAGCAGCACCGACACCACCACGAACAGGTCGCCCGGCACGCTGGGCAGCGCGAGCGTGCTGACCAGCGGCACCAATGCGCTAAGCACCAGGCTGGACGCCATCAGCAGCACCGGGGCCGCGCTCAGCACCGGGGTCGAGCCCGGAGCGCGCAGCGGCTCCTTGGCGAGCAGCTTGAGCACGTCCCGCCACGGCTGCCCGATGCCGCCGCCGCTGCGGCCCTCCAGCCGCGCGCGAACCGTCCGCATCACGCCGATCAGTACCGGCGTGATGGCGAGCGCAAACGCCAGGTGGACGAGTACCACCAAGATCGCGGTCATCGCGCCACCCACAGCAGGACCAGCACCAGCGCGGCGAACGAGAAGCCGATGTAGCGGTGGATGCTGCCGTTCTGCAGCTTGCGGGCGAAGTCGCCGAAGCGTCGAACGCCGCGCGCGGCCGGCAGGTAGAGCCGGTCCTCGATCACGTCTACGGTCTCCTGGGTGAAGGCCATCTCCTCGACCAGCAGCGGGGCGCCGTCGGCGCGGACGACGTCCACCGACCGGCTGGCGCGCAGCGACCCACGGAAGACCCGGACCAGCGGCTCGGAGTAGCTGGTCGCGTTGTACTCCATTCGCGGGCTGGTGCGCTCGCCGCCACAACCCCAGGCCAGGTCGACGTCGCGGCGCGGCGCGCGCCGCGCAAGCGCGAAGTTCACCGCGACCAGTGGGACGAGCACCGCCCCGGTCAGGAGCGTGAGTGCGAGCGGGTGCAGCAGGACACCGAAGCCGCCAAGCGCCAACCCGGTGGCACCGACTGTGCCGACGCCGCCGGCGTTGACCGCGGTGGCCAGTGATTCAGCGAGCGGGCCCGGCACCAGGCCGAGGCCGACCACGACGACCGCCCCGAAGACCAGGGCCGCCAGCATGGTTGGGCCGACCTCGTGGGCGTCCGCTGCTGCCGGGGTGCGCGGGCGGGCGAGAAAGCCGATGCCGAACGCCTTGACGAAGGTGAGCAGGCCAAGCCCGATCGTCAGTGCGACCACGCCCATCGTGATCGGCAGCACCACCGCGATCAGCCGGTCCACCTGCGAGTTCGCGTGCACCAGCGCCTGCAGCAACGCCCACTCGGCCACGAAACCGGACGTGACCGGCAGCGCGGCGGCCGACAGCGCGCCCACGCCGAAGGCGGACGCCGTCCACGGCATTCGGGCGGCCAGGCCGCCGAGCAGGTCAAGATCGCGCTCGCCGGTGGCGTGCAGTACCGCGCCGGCCCCGAGGAACAGGACGGTCTTGAAAGCGGCGTGGCTAACCGCGAGCAGCAACGCGGCCAGCATCGCGACGTCGCCGGCACCGGTCTGGCCGGAATCGCGCAGCAGCAGTCCGACCCCGATCGCGGTGACGATCAGGCCGATGTTCTCGGTGGTCGAGTAGGCCAGCAGCCGCTTCAGGTCGGACTGGACGGCGGCCTGCAGAATCCCGTAGAGAGCGGACGCCGCACCCACCACGACCAGCACGATCGCCCACCAGCGCGGGCCCATCGGCAGCAGCCGCAGCACCACCAGCAGAACGCCGTAGACACCCATCTTGACCATGGCCGCGCTCATCGCAGCGGAGACGTGGCTCGGCGCCTCCGGATGGGCGCGAGGCAGCCAGATGTGCACCGGCACCAGCCCGGCCTTGGTGGCGAAACCGGCGATGAGTAGGAGGAATGCACCACTGGCCAGGGGCTCGTTGATACTTGTTGCCGCGATTCGGGACCATGTCGTGCCGCCCGAAGCGGCGATCAGTACCCCGAAACCGGCAACCAACAGCAGGAAGCTGAGGTGGGTCATGACCGCGTACCAGAGGGTCGCGCGGCGGACGGGCTCGCGGGCGGCGTGGTCGGCGAGCAGCAGCACCGTGGACCCGCCGGCCATGAGTTCCCAGGCCAGCAGGAACGTCAGTGCGTCCCCAGCGGACGGAACCAACTGCATGCCGAGGGCGAAGGCGGCGAAGGCCGTCCAACCGGTGCGGGAGGCGACCGGGCCGTGGGCGTAGCCGATGCCGAAGACCGCGGCGACCGCGACCACCACGCCGACGATCGCGAGGAAGAAGCCGCCGAGCCGGTCGGGGGCGAGCGTGAGCGAATCAATCGCGTCGAAGCCGGGCAGCGCGAGCGGGACTCGCAAGCCGGCGCCCTGGACGCCGAGCAGGGCCGTCACTCCGGTCGCGGCGCCGACGACGCCGAGGGCGGCCACGCCGATGCCGGCGGCGAGGTTGCGGTGCCCGACCGGTGCGAACACTGCGAGCAGGATTGCAGCCGCGGCGAGGCAAAGCTGGGCGAACAGGCCCGCGTCCACGAGGTTCATCGGCCGGTCACCGCGCGAAGGGCGGCCACGATAGCCGCCGGCGGCGGCGGACAGCCGGGCACGTGCACGTCCACCTCGACGAAGTCGTCGACCGAACCGGCCACGGCGTAGGAGCCGGCGAACAGTCCGCAGCCGCGGGTGCAATCGCCGATGGAGACGACCACGCGAGGGTTCGGCACGGCCCCGACAGTGTTGACCAGCGGCTCGGCCATGTTCTGGGTGACCACACCGGTCACGGCCACCACGTCCGCGTGCCGGGGGGACGCGACCAGCCGCGCGCCGACGCGCTCGGCGTCGTAGACCGGGCCGAATGCGGCCGCGATCTCGATTTCACAGCCGTTGCACGAGCCGGCGTCCACGTGGCGCACCTGGGCGCTGCCGCGAAGCGCGCGCGGTGGCTTGAAGCCTTCACGTACCTGAATCTCGGGACTGGCGTCGGTCTCGGCTTGGGCTGGTAGCGGCTCAGCGATCCGGCCGGTGCGGGCGATGAGCTTCAGCAGCCGGGTGGTACTCATGCGCGCGCAGCACCGCTGGCCGAAGCCTCGGCGTCCAGGTCGGCGCGCAGCTGGGCCTGGTCAGCCAGCAGTTCACCGAGAGCTACGCGTGCGGTAGCGAGCACGTCGCCGATCGCCGGGATCAGCAGTGAGTAGAGCACCTCGCCGCCGTCCCGCCGCTGCCGGACGAGGCCCGCGCGACGGAGCACGGCAAGCTGCTGCGACAACGCACTGGGTTCGGTGTGCATGTTCGCGAGCAGTTCATAGACCGGACGCTCGCCTTCGGCCAGCAACTCGAGCACGCGGATCCGGATGGGATGGCTGAGGGTGCGGAAGAGCTCGGCCTTCGCTTCGTGGCGAGGCAGGGGCATGCAGACTCCTCGAATTGCTAACTTCTGCATGTACGTTACAGCAACGACGCCCACTCAGGCCGCGTTGCTCAACAATCCTGACGGGAATCGGACCGCCGAGAGGGCCGTAGCCGCCCATAGCCACTACAGACACGCACCGGGCCAAATCACGTCACGCTCGAAGACGAAAACCGCGCCGAGCGGGACCACCGTGTCGTGATCTCGGCAAGATCGGGCCCGGCTTGGCGCTGAACGCAACCCGGACGCCACCATGGCTGCGAGATCACGTCACGGCTGCGGTCTCGACCGGCTCGACCACCAGGCTGGAGCCGCCAACAGACTGGAGCCGCCAACCCAGACTTCGCTCCCGAATGGGACCTTTGCTCCCGACAATTCGGGAGCGCGAGTCCCATTCGGGAGCGAAGTGCAGCTGGGCAGGAACCTCTGCGTGCTGCCCGGCATTGCCGGCCGGTAGCGGACGAGCCCGGGGCGGACGGGCGGTCAGGTGGAGAGCAGCCACTCGACGGCCTGGCGAGCGGTCCAGCCGTCCGGGTGCAGAGCCAGCAAGGCTTGAGCGCCGCTGAGGTCCTGACCGAGGGTGACCGCGGGCTCCTCGACGTAGCCGCCGCGGCGCACCTGCCCCAGCCCGATGTTGGCCATCAGCGCGTTGCACAGGCACTTGCGGCCGCTGGTGTCCTCGTCCGCACCGCCCTTGCGCGCGTACATGTGCACCGGCTCGGACGCGCAGCGGTAGGCGATCTTGCCGTCGGCACGCTCGACGGGCGAGCGCAGGTAGCCCAGGTCGCAGATCCGCTCCCGGGCCGCGTAGTTGGCGTCCTCGGAAAGGGTGTCGCTCAGCTCGGCGACCTTGAACGGGAACCCGGTCGGCGATGCGCGGGGGTCGTTGCGCACGACCAGGGTCTCGTCCGCGAGTTGCGCCACCAGCCGCCCGCGCAGATCGTCAGTCAGTCCGGATTCACTGTCCATCGCGAACAGCGTCCCGATCTGGACGCCGGCCGCACCGGCCGCGCGGGCCTCGGCCACCATCTGGGGGGACGCGTACGCGCCGGCCAGCCAGAACGGCACCCCCAGGGCAGCCACCTTCTCCAGATCGGCGTCGTCCTTCGGCCCGTAGATCGGCTCCCCCGCCTCGTCCAGGGTCAGCTTTCCGCGCGGCGGCGCGCTGTGCCCGCCAGCGCGTGGGCCCTCGACGACGAACCCGTCCGGACGAATCTCCGGATCCTTGTTCAGGTACGTCGCCAGCACGTGCAGTGAGACGATCGCCAGGAACTTCGGCCGCCGCAGCTTGGGCAGCTCAGCACCGAGGTACATCACCGGGTCGAGCGCGGCGCGATGCACCCGAGTGGCGCCGACGACGTCGATGGTCAGGTGGCCGGTGCGCCCGGCGGCGTACTCGGTGAGCAGTCGCGGGATCTCGCGCGGCACGCCGGCCCCCATGATCACGTAGTCGACGTCGGCGAGCATCGCGCCGAGAATCGCGGAAGCGTTCGCGGTCTGCACCTTCTCCAGCATGTTGATGCCGACCACCCCGGAATGGCCCTCCTTCGCCAGCCATACCTCGGTGAAGTTGCCCACCAGGCTGAGCTCGATGGCGGCCTTCCCGGGCGCGATCGTCAGCGTCGGGTGCGGACGGTAGGGGGCGCCGTCGGCGCGTCCGCCTTCGATGAAGTAGGCGTCCAGGATTCGCTGCGCCATCGCCGGGGACGGGAAGTGCGCCATCGCACGACGCCGGTGACCGCCGGGGTCGCCGTCCTGCAGAACGCGAGCCAGCACTCCGTCCAGCGCGGTGCCGGAAACGACGCCGAGCTGGCCGGCCAGCGACACCTCGCGGGCAAGCTGCCAGGAAGAGACGGCGATGCCCATGCCGCCCTGGA
>JAKOQD010000098.1 GCA_029778515.1 Actinomycetes bacterium | reverse complement strand
TCCACCTGGCGGGCGAAGGCGTCGCCCTGCCCGGGGCTGTAGCCCAGTGCCCTGCTGATGTCGCGGATCGCGTTCTTCGGCCGGTACTGGATCACATTGCAGACCTGCGCGGCCCGCTCGCGACCGTAGCGATCGAAGACCCACTGGATGATCTCCTCGCGCCGATCGGAGTCGAAGTCGACGTCGATGTCCGGCTCCTCGTCCCGCAGCGCGGAGAGGAAGCGTTCGAACGGTAGGTTGTAGGCGATCGAATCCACCGCGGTGATGTTCAGCAGGTAGCACACCGCGGAATTCGCCGCCGAGCCCCGTCCCTGGCAGAGGATGCCCAGCCGCCGGGCTTCGGCGACGATGTCGTGGACGATCAGGAAGTAGCCGGGAAAGTCCTTGGCCTCGATCACAGCCAGTTCCCGTTCGATCCGCTCCCGCTGCGGCTCGGTCAGCTTCGGGTAGCGCACCGGCACCGCCGTCCAGACCAGGTGCCGCAGCCAGCTCATCGGCGTGTGTCCTTCCGGCACGTCCTGCTTGGGCAGTGCCGGCTTGGCCCGGCGCAGCGGGAAGGCCAGCGCGTCGGCCAGACTGACGGTGCGCGCGACCGCGCCGGGATAGCGGACGAACCGGGCGGCCATCTCGTCGCCCGAGCGCAGAAACGCCGTTCCGGCGGCCGGCAGCCAGCCGTCGAGTTCGTCCAGGCTGCGATTGGCCCGCACCGCTGCCACCGCCTGGGCCAGCCGGTGCTGCGCCGGCGTGGCGAAGTGGACGTTGCCGGTGGCGATCGTCGGCAGCCCCCGATCGGCGGCCAGCGCGGCGAGTACGTCGTTGTGCGTCGAATCCAGCGGACGGCCGTGGTCGGTCAACTCGACGAACACCTGCTCTGCGCCGAACAGGTGCACCAGTTCTTCCAGTTCCGCGGCGGCGGCAGCCGGGCCGTCGTCGACCAGCGCCTGGCGGACGACACCCTTGCGGCAGCCGGTCAGCACCGCCCAGTGGCCCTCGGCCCGTTCGGCCAACTCGTCCAACTGGTAGTACGGCCGGCCTTTCTCCCCGCCGGCCAGTTGCGCTGCGGTGATCGCGGACGCCAGCCGGTGGTAGCCCTCCTCGCCGGCGGCCAGCACCAGCAGGTGGGTGCTCTCCGGATCGGCCTGCCCGGTGCGCGCCGCCGATTGCTCCAATGAGAGTTCGGCCCCGAACACCGTCTTCAGCTGCATGCTCTCCGCAGCCTCGGCGAAGCGGACGATGCCGTAGAACCCGTCGTGGTCGGTGACCGCAAGCGCGTGCAGCCCCAACCGTTCGGCCTCCTCGGCCAACTGCGCCGGCCCAGACGCCCCGTCGAGGAAGGAGAACGAAGAGTGGGCGTGCAGTTCGGCATACGGCACGCCGCCGTCGGGGCGGACGATCGGCGGCGGCACATAATGGCCACGCTTGTGCGAAGTCGGCACCTCGACCTGTCCGGCATCGGTCCTGCCCGGGGCACTGAGCGTCCGTTCCAGCGTTCGCCAGGTCATCGGCGGGTTGTTGAACCCCATCAGTCGTACCTGGCCTCAGCCCACCAGCCACGCTCGTCCAGCAGCAACAACCAGGCCGTCCCGGAGCCGTCGACCACCTGGAACCGGTTGGCCACCCGATGCCGGTCGGCGTCCCAGGGCCGCTCGTCGATGGGCCAGGGACCGGCCCAGCCGATCACCGTCCGGCGGCCGCCCTCGACCTCAAGCGCGACCGGCGGGTCGGTCACCGCTCCCCTGCTGTTCAGTGCGACCGGGCGTCCGCTGCCGCCCAGTAGCCGGACCGGACGGGTCTCGCTGAAGACCGTGGCCGGTAGCGGGTCGGGCACCCGACCCGGCCAGGGCCGCTGCCTGGGCGCTTCCGACTGCGGCCGGTCGCTCCAGGGCACCAGCACCTGGCGTTCGGCCAACCAGCGGCCACCGCCGACCTCTGCGGTGAGCACTCCGGTGTGCCCCAACATGCCCTGCACCCTGGAAAGCACGTGGTGCACCCGCTCGTCCGGCCCGGACCCGAACAGCCCGGGCATGTGGAAGCCCTGCGCATCCACCGCGATCGGCTCCAGCAACAGGTTCACCACGCCACTGCCGAGCTGGCGTCCGGCTGCGGCCTGCAACTGCCAACGCACCCGGTCGATCACCGCGCCGGCGTCGAACACCCCGGCGGCCAGCCAGTTCCGGGCCACCAGTTCATCCCGCTCGCCGACCAGCTCCACCCGGAGCTCGGTACACACCAGCCCGACCGCGTTCAGCCCGGCGATGAAATCCTCGGCGGTGGCCCGAGCGCTGAACGCGACCTGTTCGACCAGGTTCAGGGCCGGCTCGAAGTGGAGCCGCCGGGTTAGTTCCGGGGGTGGCGTGCGGGGCTGGACGGTGCTGGGATCGAGGCCGGACGCGAAGGTGTGCAGCCGCAGCCCCTGGGTGCCGAAGCGGTCGCGCACCGAATCCGCGGACAGTGCGGCGAAGTCGCCCAGGGTATGGACGCCGAGTCGCGGCAACAGGGTGGACAGGCCCTCATCGGCGAGCCGGCTGATCGGCAGCGGCGCCAGGAAGCCGGCCGATTCTCCGGCTGGGACGATCCGCACCGGATTGCCGGCGCGAGCGGCCTGGGCGGCGGCGAACCTGCCGTCGGCTATGCCGACCCGTCCGTCCGGGATGCCGAGCCTGGTCACCACGGCTTCCAGCAGGGTCTCGGCGGCCTCGGCCTCGCTGCCCAGGTAGTTGGCCAGCCCGCGGGCGCGGACGACGCACTGCCCCGGACGCAGCACCTGCACCCCCGGCGAAAGCTCCTCGATGCATGCCACCACCGGCTCGAACTCGCGGACGTCCCTGGCCTCGTCGGACGCGATCACCTGCAGCGTCGGGCAACGCGATTGGGCCTCGCGGCGACGTTGTCCGATCACTACGCCTTCGGCCACCGCCGCAGCCGAACAAGCGGTGATCCGGTTCGCCGCGACCGTGGCCAGCGGCACATCGATCGGCTGCCCCTCTGCCAGTGACCACGCACGCACCGACCAGGCCGGGAACCAGAGCACCAGGCAACGGGCCGGCTGCGCACCGCTCAGGATCGGCTGGGACTGGCCCGGCCGAGGTCGATCAGCTGACCTGGGAGTCATCAGCCGGCCGCTTTCAGCCTGACCGGAACGGGGGCGACTGGCGCCGCAAGGGCCAGCCGACCCTGGGGATCCGGTAACCGGAGCCGCACGCTGCGCACCCCTGCGAACCGTTTGGACGTGGCGGTGGCCACCACCTCCCGGCTGGTGAGGCAGCCGTGGCCAATCCCCAACCCGGCCCAGCGCGGCTCCGCCAGCTGCAGCCGAGCCTCGGCCCGCGGCCAGTCGCCGTGCACCAGCAGGACGCCGCCACGGTCACGCAGCCGGGCGGTCAGCCGGGCGGCGTCGCCTTCGCGGACGCGTCCACCGGGCCGGACAGCGATCACCGGCAGCACCTCGGCCAGGGCTGCGGTCACGGCCAGCCACTGATCGCCCGGATCCGGCACCAGCACCAGCCGGTCGAGCGCGATCCCCGCGGCCTGGGCAGCCTCCACCCCGAACTCGGGCATACCGACCACACCGCACCATGAACCCGCCTGCGAAGGCTCGGACAGCAATGCGGTCAGCAGCGATCCGGCCACCCCGAGGCAGTAGGTGGCCCCCTGTTTGAGCCCAGCGTCCGGCAGGAGTTTGGCGAAAGCGTCCGGCACCGGAAGGCAACGCTCCGCCCGGCTGCGCGCCGGCGCCTCCGCCTGCGCCCGCAGACGCTGCAGGAGCGCCTCGCGAGTCGGGTCAATGGCCAGCGTCATTCAGCCATCGTCGAACGCTTGTTCTATTTTGTCAAGGTGCCGGAATTGGCCCTCATCTAGCCCAGATTCACCACTAGCTCGGAGAGATCCCGGCAAACGCCTGGATGACGGTGGCACAAGGCTCAGGCCTTCGCGACCCCGGCCAGCAGCAGCGCCTCGGCGAGGATCGCGTGTTCGAAAGTGCCCAGATGCAGGGATTCGTTCGGGCTGTGCGGGCTCGCGGTCGGGTCAAGCACACCAGTGACCAGAATCGCGGCTTCGGGGAATTCAGCGGCAAGTTCGGAGATGAACGGGATCGAGCCGCCCACACCGATGTCGACCGGCTCGGCGCCGAAGGCTGCGGCCAGCGCTGCCCGGCCGAGTTCGGTTGCCCAGCCTTCGGCAGCCAGGAAGCCCAGGCCGGCGTCGAGGTCGCTGAACTCCAGTTGCGCACCGAACGGCGCCCTGGCCAGCAGGTGCGCCTGGATCGCCGCATACGCCTCGTGCGGGTCCTGACCGGGCGCGACTCGCGCGCTCAGTACCACCGAGACCTCCGGGTGCAGGGTGTTGGACGCTTCGTCGACGGTTGCGTAGTCGATACCGGTTACGGTGATCGCCGGCTGGTTCCAGATACGGGCCAGCAGCTCTCCCCTGCCGATCGGCTGGGTTTGGGGCAGCAGTTCGGCCGATTCCCGCAATGCTGCTTCGGTGTGGGCCGGCGTCGCCGCGTCGCGGGTGGCCAGACCCTCGACGCAGACCGCGCCATCGGCGTCCCACAGGCTGTCGAGCAGCCGGATCGTGGCCAGCATCGCGTCCGGCACCGCCCCACCGAACATGCCCGAGTGCAGCGCGTGCACCAGCGTCCGCACCTTCAAGGTGAATCGGACGTTCCCGCGAAGCGAGACCGTGATGCCCGGGGTCTGCGCGTTCCAGTTGTCGGAGTCGGCCACCACGATCAGGTCGGCGGCCATCGCGTCCCGGTGGTCGGAGAGGAACTGCCCGAACGACTGCGAGCCGTACTCCTCCTCGCCCTCGATGAACAGCGTCACCCCGAGCCCGCCGAGGTCATCGCCAAGCACCTGCCGCAACGCGCGCAACGCAGCCAGATGGGCGATCACGCCGCCCTTGTCGTCGGCGGCGCCACGGCCGTAGAGGCGACCGTTCCGTTCGGTAGCAACGAACGGCGGCGAGTCCCACAGCGTCGCCGCACCCGGCGGCTGCACGTCGTGGTGGGCGTAGAGCAGCACATGCTTGCGCCCGGGAGCGGGTGCCCGCCGAGCCAGGATGGCCGGCTGGCCATGCTTGGACGTTCCTGGGATCGCCGCGATATGCACCGCGACCTCGTCGAACACCCCGGTGGCAGTAGCCAGAGCCCGGATCGCTTCCGCGCTGCGGACGAGTTGCGACTGGTCGAACGCGGGGAAGGAGATGGACGGGATCGCGACCAGGTCGGTCAACTCCGCCACCGCCCGCGGCAGCGCATCGTGCACCTCGCTGCGCAGGGCCTCGATGATCTCCGGATCAAGCAGCTGGTTCACTTCCGGCTCACTCGGGGAGCATGTGCGGGTAGCTGATCGTGGTCGGCGACAGCAGGTTCTCCTTGATCGAACGCGGGCTGACCCAGCGCATCAGGTTCCACAGCGAGCCCGCCTTGTCGTTCGTCCCGGACGCGCGCGAGCCACCGAAGGGCTGCTGACCGACGACCGCGCCGGTCGGCTTGTCGTTTACGTAGAAGTTGCCGGCGGCGTGTCGCAGGGCTGTCGACGCCGCTGCCACCGCCGTCCGATCGGTGGCGAAGATCGCGCCGGTGAGGGCATAGGTGGACGTGTCGTCGACCAGCTGAAGTACTTCATCGTACTTCGCGTCCGGGTAGACGTGGATGCCGAGGATCGGGCCGAAGTACTCGGTGGTGAAAATGTCCTGGTGCGGGTTGTCGGACGTGATCAGGGTGGGTCGCACGTACCAGCCCTCGCTGCGGTCGTAGGTGCCACCGGCGACGATCTCAGCGTCCGCCGAGCTGCGGGCCCGCTCGATCGCACCGGACAGCTTGTCGAAGGCCCGTTCGTCGATCACCGCGGAGGTGAAGTTCGCGAAGTCGCGGACGTCGCCCACCGTCAGCGCCTCCACCTGGGCGATCAACTCATCCTTGATCGTGTCCCAAAGGCTCTGCGGCAGGTAGGCGCGGGAGGCTGCCGAGCACTTCTGCCCGGAGTACTCGAAGGCACCGCGCACCAGCGCTGCGATCACCGCAGCCGGATCGGCCGACGGGTGGGCGACCACGAAGTCCTTGCCACCGGTCTCCCCGACCAGGCGCGGGTAGGCGCCGTAGTTGGCGATGTTCGCGCCGACCTGCGTCCACAGGCCCTGGAAGACCCGGGTCGAGCCGGTGAAGTGGATGCCCGCCAGATCGTGGTGGTTCAAGGCGGCATCGGAGACCTCGGCCCCGTGGCCGGGCAGCATGTTGATCACGCCTTCGGGCAGCCCCGCCTCGGTGAGCAGCTGCATCCAGAACTGCGCGGCGAAGGTCTGGGTGAGCGCTGGCTTCCAGATCACCGTGTTGCCCATCAGCGCCGGCGCGGTGGGCAGGTTGCCGGCGATCGCGGTGAAGTTGAACGGGGTGATGGCGTAGACGAAGCCGTCGAGCGGCCGGTAGTCCATGCGGTTCCAGACGCCCGGCGAGCTGATCGGCTGGTTGGTGTACAGCTCGCGGGCGAACGCCACGTTGAACCGCAGGAAGTCGATCAGCTCACAGGCCGAATCGATCTCGGCCTGCTGGGCGGTCTTGCCCTGGCCGAGCATCGTGGCCGCGTTCAGCAGGTCGCGATGAGGTCCGGCCAGCAGCTCGGCGGCCCGCAGGAAGACCGCGGCACGCTCGTCGAAGGAAGTCGCCGACCAGGCCGTCCGCGCGGCCATGGCGGCAGCGATGGCTGCCGACGCGTCCGCGGCCGAGGCCTGGCGCACCCGCGCCAACAAGGTCGAATGATCGGACGGCGCGCGCACCTCGAGCGTGGCTGCGTCGGCGCGCGGCGTCCAGCCGCCACCGATCACCGGAAAGACGTCGACCGGCTCGGTCGCGATCGTGGCGAGGGTCTGCTTCAAGCCGGCGCGCTCGGGCGAGCCCGGTGCGTAGCAAAGAACTGGCTCGTTGACGGGCTTGGGTACAAAGGTGATGGCGTCCACCAGCCGACTCTATAGCCCCCTCGACAAGCTCGGGGAACCGTTGTGGAGCTAGCTGGCCTGGGCCTGCGCCCGCCGCGCCTTGGCCGCTTCGACCGAGGCCCGTAGCGCCTCGACCAGATCGACCACCTGGGCGCCACTGGGAGTGCCCTCAGCCTCGACCGGCAGTTCCACGCCCTCCAGCTTGGCTTCGATGACCTTCTCCAGGGCTTCGCGGTAGTCGTCGGTGAACTGGTCGGGATCCCACTTCCCGCTCAACTGCTCGATGAACATCCGGGCCATGCCGACCTCGGCGTCGTTCACCTTCACCTCTTCGGTGGGTGCGGCGAAGTCGTCGTCACGAAGTTCGTCCGGCCAGATCATGGTGTGCAGCCGCAGCACCTCGCCCACCGGACGGATCAGCGCCAACGACTCCCGCGACCGCAACGCCACCTTCACCACCGCGGCCTTGCCGCTCTCGGCCAGCGCCTGCCGTAGCAGGATGTAGGGCTTGTTGCCCGACTTCTCCGGCTCCAGGAAGTACGTCCGGTCGAAGTAGGTCGGGTCGATCTCGTCCACGTCGACGAACTGCACCACCTCCACCGCCTTGCCCTGCGCTGCCGGCAGGTCGGCGAAGTCCTCATCGGTGAGCACGGCCATCCGTCCGTCCGCGGCTTCGTAGCCCTTGGCGATCTCCGCGTACGGCACCTCCTCGCCACAGACCTCGCAGACCCGCTTGTACCGAATGCGTCCGTTGTCGGCGGCATGCACCTGCCGGAAGCTGATGTCCTTCTCCTGGGTCGCTCCGTAGAGCTTCACCGGGATGGTCACCAGCCCGAAGGACACCGCGCCCTTCCAGATCGACCTGGGCATGCTGCCTCCCTCTGCCTCGTGGCTCAACCAGTTCTTTCAGCCAGTACTTAGGCTGGACCATTCCCCGGCGCCATGCCAGAGCAACTCAGCAGTCCGGAGCACTTTAACCACCGCGGGGTGGTCCCACGCGGTCTCCAGGTCAGCTCCGCGGACGGCCGCCGCGGCTTCCGATAGGCCCTCGGCCGCGGCTTCGTCGGCGAACAGGCTCTGCACCGTGCGGTACGGCAGGTCGGTCACACAGACTTCGCCGAAGTCCGCCCCGCTGTCAGCCCCGGCGGTAGTGGACGCCTCCGCTACCGCGACCAGTCGAGTACCGGACGCCGCCAACCCGGCCACACTCGCCGCTAGGAGTGCGATGTGTTCGGCTTCTTCGGGGTCGCTGACCTCGAAGGCTGCGACCAGTCCGGGGGTGGTTGCGAAAGCCGCCCGTCGGCCTGGCAGTGATCCGGTGGTGGCCCAATCAGTGAGCTCCGCAGCCGTCACCGGCACGAAGACCAGCGTCATCTCGCCTCCCCTCGCAGCGCGGTCAGTTCCGCGTCGATGTCGGCAGCCCAGTGGCCGAGCGGCTCGACCGCGACCGCGCCGAACGAGACCCGTCCGGCGTAGCTGACGATCGAAACCGACACGTCCTGGGAGTCCGTGGTCGCCGAGACCGCATAGACCCGGCTCAACCTCGCCCGGCCGAGATACCGCCTGGTCGCCGGCCCGGGAACGTTCGTCACCATCACCGAGTGTGGCCGCCCCGCGGCCACCGTTCCCGAGGCGACGCTGTGCAGGGTGGGTGGCGCGAACCCGGCGAGGTCGATCAGGTCACGGGCGGGCACGCTCACGCCGGTGTCGATGCGCGCGCGGGTGAGGGTGGCCAGCGTGCGCAGCCGGTCGGCCGCGTCCGCCACTCCGATCGGCAGCGCGACCCAGGACGGTGCCACCCGGCAGCCGATCGCACTCTCCAGCACCGCGGGCTCGGCCACAGCCAGCGGAACCAGCGCGACCTGGTCGACCAGTTCCCGGTTGTGCTCGACCATCCAACCGCGGACGCCGGCCGTAGCCAGCGCGAGGATCACGTCATGGGTTGTGCAACCGAAGCGTTCACGGACGGCGGCCAGCGCGTCCAGATCGACCTCGACACCGGCCAAATGCTGTGGACGGGCGGTCGCCGAAGCCGTCCGGACGGCGTTCTCGACCATGCCGACCAGCCCGGTGGCCGCACTCTTCAGCGCCTGCAGCGGGTCGTTCAGGCCACTCAGCACATCCGCGACCCCGAACGCCTCGGCCGCACGCGGCTGCCAGGCATCATCCACGTCAGTGATGTCTTCGGCATACTCGTCGAACAGCTCCTGCAGCAGATGGACGTTGTCGTACCCGTCGACCAAGGCGGCGTGCGTCCGCACCACCAGGGCTGTGGTGCCGGGCGCGATGCCGTGCACCAGGGTGGCCTCCCAGGGCGAATGGGCACGGTCGAGGCCCGACTGCAACTTGGCGCTGAGCCAGCTCTCAAGTCGCTCCCCGGGGGCGAGGGTGGCCTCCCGGACGTGGCCGCCCACGCTGAAGCCGACGTCGTCAACCCAGGTGGGCAGCGGCCAGCCGGTAACGAGCCTGCGGAACCGCGGCGCGTAACCGATGCGCTCGGTGACCCGATCGATCAGCTGTTCCCGGGTCAGCGGCCCGCTCAACATCGCCACGAAAGCCTGCTGCCATGGCTGGGACTCCTGGTCGCGCGCCAGTAGCGCCGCCTCGGTCACCGACACCGGATCACTCACGCTTCCACCCTACTCAGCAGAAGCCTGCGAAGTTGGTGACAGAATCGGCGCAGGAGGACGAATGAAACGACTGCTTGTGACCTGGCTGGCGCTCGTGCTGCTCAGCGGCTGTGCCGCCGGCGCGTCCTCGACCAGCGCCCCACCGCCACCCAAGCAGGTGACCATCACGCTCGCGGACGGCAAGGCTGAGCCGATCGCCGAAAAGGTCGAACTGGTGAAGGGGCAGCATCTGGTGCTCACGATCACCTCTGATCGCGCCGATGCGGTGCACGTCCATGGTTTCGACGTCGAGATCGAGGTCAAGGCCGGGGAGACGGTGACCAGGGATCTGGTCATGGACAAGGTCGGCCGCTTCGAGGTGGAGTCGCACGAGCCGGTCTTCACACTCCTGCAACTACAGATCCAGTGACCCTGCTGCTCCCCCTGCACGGCCTCGGCTCGCGGCAGGACCTGCCGCTGCCGTTCCCTGCCGTCGTCGGGGGCGCGGTGGTCGTCCTGCTGGTGTCCTTCGGGGTGCTGGCCTTCGCTTGGCGGACGAGCCGGTGGTCGGGGCACCCCGGCGGACGCGCGCTTCCCCGGCTCTCCCGGTTCATCGATTCCAAGTGGACGCGGGGCCTGGTCGCCGCCCTCGGCCTGTTCGCGTTCGCCTGGGTGGGGATGGCGCTCTGGTTCGGCCAGGACCGGGTAACCAACCCGGTCTTCGGCTTCACCTACGTCTGGGTTTGGGTGGGACTGGTGCCGCTTTCACTGCTGCTCGGACCGGTCTGGCGGACGCTGAACCCGTTGCGCACCCTGCACCACGGCATGGTGCATCTTGGCTTGCCGGCCGACGGTTTCCGGCCGCTCAGCGCTTCGCTGTGGCAGCGGCTGGGCCAGTATCCGGCGGCGCTGGCCCTGATCGGCTTCGGCTGGCTGGAACTCGTCCAGCCGGACAACAACACCCTCGCGGTACTGCAGGGGTGGTGGCTGGCCTGGGTGATTGGCTGCCTCGGCGGGGCCGTGGTGTTCGGTGAACGGTGGCTGGCCGCGTCCGACCCGTTCGAGGTGTACGCAACGACCGTGGCCAGGGCGTCGTGGTGGCAGCGGCCCTTGCTGGTGAACCCGCTGCGCAACCTCAGCACCTCCACGGCTCCGCACGGCACCTGGGCGGTGGTCACGGCACTGCTCGGCATCACCGCGTTCGACGGCTTCACCGGCACCACCTGGTGGGTGCGCACCACGCAGACCTCGGCGTTGCCCGGCACCTTCTGGGGGACGCTCGGCCTGCTCGGCATGGTCGCCCTGGTCGGCGTCACCCTTGCCCTGGGCGCACGCGGCCTGGGTCGGCTGACCGGACGCACCTTCGACCGCATCGCCGCCAGCGTGATCCCGATCGTGATCGGCTATGCCGTCGCGCACTACCTGAGCCTGCTCGTGCTGGAAGGGCAGCGGACGCTGATCAACCTCTCCGATCCGCTCGGCCTGGGCTGGAACACCTTCGGCACAGCCGAGCTGGGCATCAACCTGTTCTGGTTGGAAACCCCGGCGATCACGGCGCTGATCCAACTGATCGCCATCGTCGGCGGCCACGTGATCGGCGTCCTGGTGGCGCATGAGGTGAGCCTGACCCTGCTGCCGCCCAAGCGTCGGACGTCCGGCCAGCTCGCGATGCTGCTGGTGATGATCGGCTACACCTGCGGTGGCCTGGTGCTGCTGTTCTCACCCTGATCCGGGTTGTGGATGACCAGGAGTTATCCACAGATTGCCTCGTGCACCCTGGAATTCGGCGGACGCCAACCGCGATCGTGGTGGCAGCGTCGAATCGAGAGGGGCTGCCGATGCATCCCAGCCAAGCGAAATGCCACGCCGCGCCCATCTCGCGTCCGCCGGCGATCCCGCTGCTGGTGCCCGCCGAATACCTCGGCGACACCCAGCCCACGCTGCCCTGGCTCGACGCCACCGAGGTCGTCCAGGCAGATTCGCCCGTGGAACCACAGCTGCGGCAGTTCGCGTCCGCGCTGATGGCAGCCGTCGTCGAAGTGCTGTCCGGGCAGCGCTCCCCACTCCAACTCGAACGCTGGCTCGATCCGGAGCTACTCGCGCTGATCGAACACCTTCGGGGTGCCCGGCTGGGCAGCGGGCTCCGCCTGCAGTCGATCCGCGTCCAGGCGCCCAACGCCCGGGTGCTGGAGGTATCGGCCCACCTGCGCCAAGGCTCAGCCTCCCGAGCCGCCGCGCTACGCGTCGCGTTGCGGCGGGACCAGTGGGTCGGCACACACCTATCGATCGCCCTGCGTCCGAACGTCGTGCACGGAGCCGGCTGGATCAGCCCGCTGGCGGGCTGAGTACCAGGGTGCTGTTCTCGTTCAGGATCAGGTCCTTGGCGACCGTCGCCGCATTGCCAGAGAACGGTGTGGCCTGAGTGATCACCCGGCCGTACACGCCCTCTTCAGACATGCCGGGGGAAGTCAGCACGACCGTATCCGCACCGACCTTGCCACTGCGCAACATCGACACCGCGGCGCCGACGCTCGCCATCTCGCGGGCGGTACCACCAAGGCGACCGCCCTCGTACAGCTGCACCGGGCAGTCTCCGGGATGCCGCTCGATCGGGATCAACCACGCCGAACCAGCCGCCGCGATGCTTCCGATCGCCTCGTGCGGCGCCCCCACCAGCAGCCCGGGGTACCCATCGCAGGTGCGGCCGATCGCCACCGAATAGCCGAACATGTCGCCGGTCTCGCCCTTGCCCGACACCCATTTGCTGTCCTGACTGACCCGAGCGACGTGCTTCAGCTCGCCTTTGGTCACTTTGAACACGTGCACCGCACCCGCGTCCCGCTTGCCCAGATCCTCACCCGGGACACCGACCGCAGCATAACCACCGGCGATCGCGACCGAGCGGCCGAAGCCGTCCCAACGCTCGGCCTTTCCGGTGACGCCCGCGGTCCTCTGCGTGATGGTTGTGCCGGTGAACTTGAACCCGCCGCCGTACTTCAGCACCAGCACCGCGCCGGCGCGCTGCACGCTGTCCAGGTCCTCACCGGGAATGCCGATCAGCAGCAGATTCCCGGACGCAGCGATCGACGTGCCGAAGGCGTCGCCGTTCTCGTCGGTGCCGGGAAGGTTCTGCTGGCTCAGCAGCTTCGGAGCGCCAGTGGGCAGACCGTCCGCACCCAGCTGGTAGGCGAGCACCGCTCCGCCCTTGATCCCTGGCACGCCTGTCGACACCACCAGCAGCCGGCCCGGAGACTCCAGCAGAGCCGGAGAGCCGTGGAAGCCGTACATCCCCGACGGCACCGGGTAACGCCTGGCCGCTGCGGGCCGCAGCCCGTCCGCCGAACCGAAGACCAGGTAGAGCGCAGAACCCGCCCCCTGCGAGGCGTCGACCACGACCAGGTCGGCGTAGGCGTCACCGTTCAGGTTGCGGGCCAACAGGCCCTGGCCGAAACCGGTGGTGTTGTCGTCGGACGCGGGATCGGTGCCACCCGCGTCCGTGCGGGTGATGGTCTGGGAGCGTCCGGAGCCGTAAGACAGGGCCACGTAGCTCCTGGTCGTGCCCACGCCGTAGACGAGATCAGCCGTGCCGTCGCCATCGAAGTCGGGGAAGGCCGCTGCCGTCGTCGTCGGCGCCTGGGGCAGGGCCGCTTCCTGAGCCACCACTAGTTCGACCGGTCCGGTGCACCCAAGCACGGCCAGCGCGACCGCCAGCCCCACCGAAATCCTCGCCGAAGACATGCCGACACGCATCGCGAGCCTCCCTGCTCAGAGCCAACTCCAGCCTAGGCCGGGAAGGGCTCAGCTCCACCGATCGTGCTGAGATCCCGGCCTCCGCCGGGATGACGGTGGAACAGGCGCAGGGCTCAGCGCCGGGATGACGGTGGAACAGGCGTAAGGCTCAGGCCGTGCGGCCGTGGCAGACCTTGAACTTCTTGCCCGAGCCACACGGGCAGGGAGCGTTCCGGCCAACCCCGGCGTACGGGTCATCCGTGATCGCCGACCCGGTCTTGGCCACCTCACCGGTCTCGGTCGGCGCCGAGTAGGCCATTGCCCGCGGCGCCTTGGATTCCAGCCCCTTGGCCTTCAGCGCCGGACGCTTGGTCAGGCTCGACTCCGCCGGCATGGACGACTTCCGCTCCGGCGCGCTCGCCGCCGGCACCAGGTCCTCCGCGGTGATCGGGACGCCGTCCGCGCCAGCCACCAGACCCACCTGCGGAGCCGGCTCGACCTGCACCTGGAGGTTGTAGAGGTAGCCCACGACCTCCTCCATGAAGGCTTCCATCATCGTGTTGAACATGTCGCCGCCCTCGCGCTGGTACTCGACCAGCGGGTCGCGCTGTGCCATCGCACGCAGGCCGATGCCTTCGCGGAGGTAGTCCATCTCGTAGAGGTGCTCGCGCCACTTGCGGTCGAGGACGGTGAGCAGCACCTGCCGCTCGAACTCGCGCATGGTGTCTTCGCCGAGGGCGGCCTCACGGGCGTCGTAGGCGGCTTGCGCGTCAGCCTTGAAGTCGGCGACCAGTTCGTCCACGGTCAGGTCGGTGCGACCCTCGTAATCGGCCTGACTCAGCGTGACCGGGTAGAGGGTGTGCAGCTGCGTCCAGAGCGCGTCGAAGTCCCAG
>JAKOQD010000097.1 GCA_029778515.1 Actinomycetes bacterium | reverse complement strand
GCACGCTGCTGGACCGTGGCTATGTCTTCAAGCGCGGCACAGCGCTCGTGCCCGCGTGGCTGGCGTTCGCGGTGGTGCGACTACTGGAGGACCACTTCACCGGACTGGTCGACTACGACTTCACGGCCCGCATGGAGGAGATCCTGGACGTGGTCGCCGCCGGGGATGCCTCCCGCACCGCGGTGCTCGGGCGCTTCTACTACGGCGACCCGGGTGAGTTCACCGGTTTGCACCCGATGATCGAGCGACTGCCGGAGATCGACCCGCGCGAGAACTCCTCGTTCCGGGTGCAGGACGACATCGTGCTGCGCGTGGGCAAGTTCGGCCCATACCTGGAGCAGGGCGAAAAGCGCGCCAACGTCCCCGCGGATCTGCCCCCGGACGAGCTGACCTTGGACAAGGCGATCGAACTGCTCAACGCGCCGAAGGAAGAGCGCTCGCTGGGCGTGGACCCGGCAACCGGGCACGAGATCGTCACGAAGAACGGGCGCTTCGGCCCGTATGTGACCGAGATCCTGCCAGAGCCCGAGGAAGGTGCGAAGAAGCCGCGCAAGACGGTGAAGCCGCGCACGGCCAGTCTGCTCAAGGACATGGAGCCGACCGAGGTCACGCTGGAGGACGCGCTCAAACTGCTCTCGCTGCCGCGGGAGGTGGGCAAGCACCCCGAGGACGGCGAGCCGATCATGGCGCAGAACGGCCGCTATGGGCCCTACCTGACGCACGGCAAGGACTCCCGCTCGCTGCCCGATGAGGCCGCGATCTTCACCTGCACTGTCGAGGAGGCGCTGGCGCTGTTCGCGCAGCCGAAGCGCCGGGGCCGTCAGGAGGCGGCGCCGGGCAAGGAGATCGGCACAGACCCGATCACGGGCAAGAAGATCGAGCTCAAGGACGGCCGCTTCGGTCCGTACGTGACCGACGGCGAGACCAACGCCAGCCTGCGTGTGGCCGACGATCCGCTGTCCCTGACTCTGGAGCGGGCCAGCGACCTGATCGCCGAGAAGCGCGCGAAGGGCCCGGCTCCGAAGCGGCCGCGCAAGCGGGCGGCGAGCCGCAAGTAGAGCGAATCCGTGAGCATTCCGGGCACTCGTTAGCACTGCGGGCGGGGTTTGAGCGTCCGGAACGCTCACGGATTGGGTTTCGAGCAGACCTAGCATGAGTTGTGCTCGTGCTCGCGGCAGTCATGCTGGCCGGATGCCCGGTGTTCCCGGCCGACAACTACTGGAATACGCCCATCGACGGGCTGCCGCTGCACAGCGACTCGGCCGCCTGGGTGGGCTCGATCGGACAGACCGACTTGCATCCGGACTTCGGCGGCCCCTACGGCATCCCGATCACGGTGACCAGCGCCAAACCGCGCGCCAAGGTCCGCTTCCAGTACGCCGCCGAGAGCGACCACGTGCGGTACCCGCTGAACCGGCGTACCCGCATCGAACCGGCCAGCGACCGGCACGCCATCGTGCTGCACAAGCCGTCCTGCCGGCTGTTCGAGACGTGGAACACCAAACGCACCGCCGGTGGCTGGACGGCAGGATCCGGCGCCACCTGGAATCTGCGCTCGAACCGGCTGCGCCCCCGCACCTGGACTTCTGCCGATGCCGCGGGCTTGCCGATCCTGCCAGGTCTGTTGCGCTGGTCCGAGGTGCGCAAGGGCGAGGTCCGGCACGCGATCCGGTTCACGGCGCCAACCACAGCGCCCACCTTCATCTGGCCGGCGCGTCATCAGGCCGGTGACGATCCGGCGGCACCGCCGATGGGCGCGCGCTTCCGCCTGCGGGCCGGCTTCGACGTCAGCGGCTACTCAGCAAGGACCAGAGTGGTGATCACGGCCATGCAGCGCTACGGCCTGGTCCTGGCCGACAACGGCACCGGGTGGTACTTCCAGGGGGCCACCAGTTCCCGATGGCCGGACCGGTTGATCGCCGAGCTCAAGAGCATTCCGAGTTCGGCGTTTGAGGCGGTGGACACCAGCGGGCTTGTGCGTTCCCCGAACTCGGCCAGGACGCAGACACCGCCGTTCGGGGGATCGTGAGAGGCTGAACTCGTGAGTGGTTTGTTCATCGCGTTCGAGGGCGTGGACAGGTCCGGCAAGACCACCCAGTTGCAGATGCTGGCGCAGCGGCTCGGCGAGAAACACGAGGTCGTGGTGACCCGTGAGCCCGGCGGAACCCCGGTCGCCGAGGCGATCCGCGTACTGCTGTTGGCCGACGACGTGGACATGACCGCGCGTTGTGAAGCACTGCTGTTCGCCGCCGCCCGGGCCGACCACGTGGAGCGCACGATCCGGCCGGCACTGGAGCGCGGCGCCATCGTGTTGACCGACCGTTTCATCGACTCCTCGTTGGCCTACCAGGGCGTTGCCCGGGGCTTGGGCGTAGAGCAGGTCGAGGCATTCAACATGTGGGCCACGGACGGCCTGGTGCCCGACGTCACGATCATGCTCGACCTGCCGATCGGTACGTCGGTGATGCGGGAGGGCGAGAACGACCGGATGGAGAACGAGGGCCAACTGTTCCAGGCCCGCGTACGCCGCGGCCTGATGGAACTGGCTGCCCGCCGGCCGGACCGCTACACAGTGATCGATGCATCCGGCCCGATCGAGCAGGTGGCCGATCTGGTGTGGGCCGCACTGCCGGACCAGTGGCGATGAGCGTCTTCGACTCGCTGGTCGGGCAGGACCACGTCATCGAGGTGCTGCAGGCGGCTGCGGCCGATGCGTCGGTGGAACCCGCCGGTCCGGCCATGACCCACGCCTGGCTGTTCATCGGGCCGCCGGGCTCGGGACGGTCGAATGCCGCCATCGCGTTCGGGGCGGCGCTGGTGTGCCCGAACGGTGGCTGCGGGATGTGCGAGGACTGCCGCGCCGTCCTGGTCGGCAACCACCCGGACGTGGAGGTGGTGCGTCCCGAGGGTCTGTCCTACAAGACCGAGGAAGCCCGGGCACTCGTCGGGCGTGCCGACCTGGCGCCGGCCCGTGCCCGGTGGCACGTGATCGTGATGGAGGACGCCGACCGGCTCACCGAGAGCGCCAACAACGTCCTGCTGAAGAGCATCGAGGAACCGGCCAGCCGGACCGTGTGGCTGTTGTGCGCGCCGAGCGTCGAGGATCTGCTGCCCACAGTGCGTTCCCGCTGCCAGGTGATCGGGCTGCGCACGCCGTCGACCGCTGCGGTCGCCGCCTTCCTCGAGCGGCAGGGGGTCGATGCGGGAACCGCCGCTTTCGCCGCGCGGGCGTCGATGGGTCACATCGGCCGGGCCAAGGCGCTGGCCACCATCGAGAGTGTGCGCAACCGTCGCCACGACGTGCTGGTGATGATGCGCGACCTGTCCGACCTGGCCAGTTGCATGGCGGCGGCGGGCAACATCGTCGAGGCCGCCAAGGCCGACGCCGAGGCGCTGCTGGCGCAGCGAGAGGACGCCGAGCGCGAGGAGATGATGCTGGCGCTCGGTGCGGGGGCTGAGGGCAAGGGCATCAAGCGAGTCACCAAGGCGGCGCTGAAGGACCTCGAGGACCGGCAGTCGGCGCGGCGCAATCGCTCGGTCCGCGACGAACTGGACCGGGTGCTCGTGGATCTGCTGGCCTGGTTCCGGGACGTGCTGGCGCTGCAGCAGGAGGCACCTGTGGAACTGGTCAACGAGGAGATGCGTTCGGCGCTGGCCCAGATGGCCGACGACTCCGAGGTGTCCGACACCCTGTTGCGGATCGCCGCGATCCGCGACGCCCGGCAGGCCCTGAGCATGAACGTGGCGCCGCAGTTGGCGATGGAGGCCATGGTCGTCAAGGTGCGGGCGCCGCGGCTCGCGATCAGGTAGGAAGGCGCCATGAGCAAACCATCGATCAGCCCTTCGGTATGGACTCCGCCCGGGGCGCCGACCCCGCCGCCCACCGGCACGTTGCCGCAGTTGCACATCCTGCCCGTCCCGGGTGAAGGCCCGGAGGATGCCCTGTTCGTCGGCGACGCGATCGTGACCGGCTTGAACGACGGGCGCATCATTAAGGTCAGCCTCGACGGCTGGCAGATCGAGGTGCTGGCCGACACCGGCGGCCGCCCGCTGGGGCTGGAGATCCACCCCGACGGAATCGTGGTCTGCGACGCTGAGAAGGGGCTGCTGCTGCTCGACGAGGCCGGCACGCTGACCACGCTGATCGCCAAGGGTGAGCACGACCTGCGGGTGTGCAACAACGCCGCGGTCGCACCGGACGGCACCATTTACTTCACCGACTCCACTCAACGCTTCGACCTTGAGCACTGGACGGCCGACATCATC
>JAKOQD010000096.1 GCA_029778515.1 Actinomycetes bacterium | reverse complement strand
GTGTTCGATCCGGGTGCGTCGTTCGAACCCGGTGTTGATGGGCTGGGCCAGAGCGGCGGTTGGGCCCAGGCGGCAGGGATCGAGGTGGCGAGCGAGCCCGACCATGACGTATTCACCCTGCCGGCCGCGTGGCGGGACCTGTTCTACAAGTCCGGCCGCACCCTCGATGCCGAACTGGCCAAGCGGGGGCTCGGCCTCGCGCCGGCACCTGCACGCGAGTACCGGTTCAGCAATGGCGCGACGCTGGCGCTCCCGTCCGATCGTGGTGAGCAGTGGACGGTGCTCGGCGAAGCCCTCGGCGAGCCGGCCGCCGTGGCTTGGCGTGACCTTCTCGATCACCTGGACGACGTCTGGCAGGTGCAGCGCCGGCTCGGCCTGGAGGCGGAGTTCACTGGACTCGAACAGCTGACCGCTGAGGTCCGCGAGGTACTGCGACCCCGGGAGAGCCTGGCCCGTCTGGCGGGCCGGCTGCCGACGGCCGAACTTAGCGAAATGGTGCTCGATGTCGCCGCCCGACTCGGTCAGGACCCCCGGCGCCTCCCGGGATGGCACGCCGCGCGGCTCAGCGTGGAACGCACCTTCGGACGCTGGCGGTTGGTGGACGGCGCGGGTGCGCCACAGCCCGCGAATCGGCTGGTGGAGTTGCTGTTGGAGCGGGTGGCCGGCTGCGGTGTGGAGATTCGGACGGAGGCGGTCAGCGCAATTCGACGAGACGCGCGTGGGCTGCGCTGTGACACAGCCTTCGGCTCGACCTACCTGAATGCGGTGATCAGCACGCTCGATCCGGCTGCCCAGGTGGACCTGACCCAGAACCGGACGGACGGTCGCGTGGCCGCGCGCCTGGTCCGCTCGCCCTCTGGCGGACCGCGCTGGGACTCATGGCGGACGCTGCTGTCACTGCCGAAGCTCACCACTGGAGTGCCAGGCGTGCTGGCTGCATCGGCCTGGTCGCCCGGCGGACCGGACGCGTGGGCGCAGTTGCTGACCGGTGCCCTCGTCGCGTACCGGGTGCACAGCGACCTGACCGGCGCCGACATCCGTCCGACCAACAAGGCGTATCGCCGGCCCCGGCCCATCCCCCGTCCCAGGCCGACCCGCAGCGCTCCGGAGGCCTCGGCGCCACGCCTCGCCAGCCGCGAAGACTGAGCTCGTCGGGCGGCCGTGAGTTCGATGGATCGAGCCTGTCGAGATCACGCGGCTTCGGGTCTCCAAGAAGCTTGACCAGTCGCGGCGCGGCCACCGATCCCTGAGCTTGACGAAGGCTCCGTGAAGCTCAGTCGGCGTCGCTCGGCGGTCGGTGGGCAGGCTTCGCGGCCGGCCCAGACTGCGGGCCGGTGCGCAGCCTCGGCCTCACGCTGCAACTTGGTTTCGAGTACCTCGTCAGCATCGGCCGGGGCGACCTTCGCCAACACCTGCGCGGCGGCCTTGCCCAACACATCCGAATCCATGCAGGCGGCCAGGCCCACCAGCAACTCCTCGGCCTGCGCCTGCTGCTGGTCGTTGAGCTGAGCAGCCAGTCCGCTAAGCACGGTGTTGATCGCCCGCACCTGACCGGTGCCCACCCGTCCAGCAACCGCCGCCTCCCCCAGCGCCGGGTGCGCAGCCAGCTCAGTAGCTCGATGCAACGCGCCGGCAGCTTCACGTTTGGTCAGGTTCTGATCCAACGCTAGCCACGTCGAGGTCGGCGTCCCAGCCGAACGCTCCGACGCGTTGGCACGGTCAGCTCCGGCCAGCAACAGCGAGCCCAGCGCCTCCAAGCGTCCGGTCAAGCTTCGGGCCGCGGTCGCAAGAAACAGACGGTCCTGCGGCGCCAACGCCTTGCGGTCGGGATTCACCCGATCCAGGACAGCGCGAATCCGTGCCAGTGCTTCGCGCACCGGCAGATCCCGCAATCGCTCGTCCATGAACCAATCAAACAACCCGGTTCTGACCCTCTTCGTCCAGAACCGCCCAAAACGGATTGCGCGCCACGATTCTCAGTAGATCTTCAGAAATAAGGCTCCGGAAAGGGCGCTTCGCCGAAATAGCACGGATTGATCCGCCCAACGGACGAGCACGAATCATCCCTAGGGACGACGCCATACACCCACCGTGGTCCGCTACCGTGGAATTCCGACCACCCTCGCCGGAGAAAGAAGCCACGGATGCCACGACCAAGACGCCTCACCTCAGCAATCGCAATCGCGGCATTCACGCTGGCCGGCTGCACGGGCGCACCCGGCCTGGGCGCGCCATCGGCACTGAAGGCGGAGGATTCACCGTTGACGAAGTACCTCGCCAACCTCTCCCTCGGGCCTGGTCCGGACGCAACCAAGGAAGAGCAGCAGGCGTACTACGACGAGCAGCAGAAGAAGACCGAGCAACTCGTCGCCGAATGTATGAAGAAGGAAGGCTTCGAGTACAAGCCGAACACCACCACCTCGGTAACGGTCGGCGGCACAGAGGAGAATCCTTGGAAGCCCGACGATCGCGAGTGGGTGAAGCAGTACGGCTACGGCTCGGTGAACTTCCCGGGCAAGGACGATGCGCCGGTCGAGGAGCCGACCGGTACCGAGCAGGTCGACCCGAACCAGGAGTACCTGGCGAGCCTGACCGAGGCCGAGCAGCAGGCCTACAACGAAGCGCTCTACGGCGGGCAGGCCGCAACCGCCGAGCCGACCGATGCGGAGCCCACCGACGAGGCACAGACCTGGGACTGGACCAAGCAGGGCTGCTACGGCGCGGCCCAACATGAGGTGATGGGCGATCAACCCTATGAGAAAGCGGAGTTCAAGCCTTTGATCGACGCGTTGCAGAAGTTCTACGAGGGGCTGCCGACCAACACCGAGTATTCGGCGCTGGACAGCGAATGGGTCGCCTGCATGGACACGGCCGGCCACACCGGCTTCAAGACCCAGTCCGAAGCCTCGAACTCGATCTACGACCTGGTCAACAAGTACTACGAGGAGGCATACCCGGCCGACGGTGGCGAGGAAACGGAGATGGATCCGAACCTCGGCACGCTGAAGGACCCTGCCTTCGCCGAGATCGGCAAGAAGGAGGTCGAGCTGGCCCTGGCCGACCTCGACTGCCGGGAGAAGACCGACTACCGCAATCGCCAGCTGACTATCCAGTTCAAACTGGAGGACCAGTTCATCTCCGATCACAAGGCCGAACTGGACGCACTCAAAGCCTCGGCTGACCAGGGAAAGCGCTAGTGGCGCGGCGTCGTCCAGGGGCAGCGGACGCCGAGCCGGTCGCCCAAGGGGAAGCACTGGCAGCCGCCGCCGACGACCCTGAGTCACCCGACTCGCCCGATCCACAAGCCGCTGCCGCAGCCAGTCCTGGACATGGACGCGCCGCGGGCTGGCTGCGCATCTTCCGCGAGAACCGGGCGCTCTGGGTGACCGCAGCGGTCGCCACCGCCTGCCTGGTGGCTGGCCTGGTGGTGGGCCGCTTCGTGCTCTCCCCAGCCGACGCAGCCGCCCGAACCGCCGCGCCGGAGGCGGGCTACATCACCGTGCCGGTCGCGTTCGGAACCCTGACCAACGACGTGACCATGCGCGGCCAGGTGGGCTACGCCGACTCCACCGAGGTGAAGATCGCTGCCCCCGAGGGCGCGGACGCAGCCGTGGTCACCGGCCAGGTCCCGAAAGCTGGCGCCGAACTCGACGCCGGTGACATCGCGCTGGAAGTGGCCGGCCGGCCCGTGTTCGTCCTGCCCGGCAAGCTGCCGGCCTACCGCACGCTGCGGGTGGGCACGTCCGGGCCGGATGTGAAGCAGCTCAAGCAGGCGCTCGCCGACCAGGGCATCTCGGTGACCAGCGGAAGCAAGTTCGACAACGACACTGCGAAGGCCGTCCGCACCCTGTACCTGCGGGCCGGCTACACCGCTCCGGTGGACAGTACCGCTGCGGAGGGCGTCCGCACCGCCAGGGAAGCCCTGCGCTCGGCCGACAGCGGACTGGCTTCAGCGCGCAAGGCTCTCGCCGAAGCCAGAAAGGGCCCCTCCGCGGTCACCCGCAAGGAGGCGGACAACGCCGTGGCCGAGGCTCGCCGGGCGCTCCAGGCTGCTCAGGCCGCCGACAGCCCGGACGCGCTTGAGGTCGCCCGGCTGAAGGACGAGCTCGCGCTCGCCAAGCTGCGTCGCAAGGAGGCGTTGAAGCGCGGCGACACCAGCGCGGAGGCCGAAGCACTGAGCTCGGCCAAGCAGCAACGCAAGGATGCGGCCAAGCAGCTAGCGGACGCCAAGAAGGCAGCCCTGCCCTACCTGCCGGCCGGCGAAGTGCTCTACCTGACCCAGCTGCCCCGACGCGTGGACGAGGTGAAGGTCGAGCGTGGCGACATCCTCGATGGCGCTGCGATGAGCGTGTCCGGGGCCAAGCTCGAACTCAGCGGCTCGGTCTCGGCCGCCGACGCCAAGCTCCTCGAAGTCGGCAAGGATGCGTTCTTCGAACTGCCGGACGGCAACCAGCATCGCGCCGTGATCGCGACCATCGAGGCCGCTGACAAGGGCGATCGCTCGACGATCGGGTTCACCCCCGATCCGCTCACCGCCGAGCAGACCGAGCAGCTGAAAGGCAGCAATGTGAAGCTGACGATCGCGGTCGGCTCTTCCGACGGTGACGTGCTTTCGGTGCCGCTGGCCGCGCTCACCGCTGGTCCGGGCGGCGAAGCGCGGGTTGAGGTCGTCGAGGGCGACCCGCGGGACAAGGCCCAAGCCAAGACCCGCCTGGTGGTGGTGCGGACGGGACTGGCCGCAGCCGGATACGTCGAGGTCGCGCCGGTCGCCGGCTCCCTGGTGAAGGACGACCTTGTGGTGGTGGGTACGTGACCGCAACCCCGCTGGTGGAGTTGGTCGACCTGACCCGCGCCTTCCCCGGGCCGCCGGAGGTGCAGGCGCTGAAGGACGTGAACCTGAACATCGCCGCCGCCGACTATGTGTCGATCGTCGGGCCGAGCGGTTCGGGCAAGTCGACCATGCTGAACATCCTCGGCCTGCTGGACCGGCCCTCGGTCGGCGAGTACCGGCTGGCCGGCACACCCACCCGCGATCTGACCGAGGACGATCGTGCGGCCGTCCGGGCGCGCGTCGTGGGCTTCGTGTTCCAGGCCTTCCACCTGCTGCCGAATCGTTCGGTGCTCGACAACGTGCTGCTGCCGATGCTGTACAGCGGGGTGCCGCGCGCCGAACGCGAGGACCGCGCTCGCACCGCGCTGTCCCGGGTGGGCCTCGCCCATCGAGTGAACTTCCTGCCGGGCACGCTTTCCGGCGGTGAGCGCCAGCGGGTGGCGGTGGCCCGCGCAGTGGTCAGCGGACCTCAGCTGCTGCTCGCCGACGAACCAACCGGCAATCTCGACCAGGGCACGTCCGGCGAGGTGATGTCGCTGTTCGAGGAGCTGCACGCGGACGGACTGACCCTGGTCGTGATCACCCACGACGCCGCGGTGGCGAAGCGGGCAACACGTCGAATCCGGATCCTCGACGGCCGGCTGACCGAGGCGGCCTGATGAAGCGGCTCTCCCTCCCCTCGTGGCTGACCCGGTTGCCATCCTGGCTGCGCCGCGGCCGGGTGGCGGACGCGGGTGCGACCGCTGTGAACAGCGCGTCGGCCCTGCTCAGCCCGGTGGCACGGGCGGATCGGTTCGGCTTCGCCGACCTGCTGATGGAGGCCACTGCCGGCATCGGTTCGCGTCCGGGACGGCTGGTGATGACGATCCTGGGCACGGTGCTTGGCATCGGTTCGCTGATCGCGACGATCGGTTTCGCCCAGACCGCGGCCGGCCAGATCGCGCGCCAGTTCGACGCGGCGGCCGCGACGCAGGTGGTGATCACCCCGAAGACCTCACGCACCGGCAGCGGGGCAAGCGTGGCGACGGTCCGGTTGCCGTGGGACGCGTCCGAGCGGGTCGGCCGGCTGGCCGGGGTGCAGTCCGCCGCGTTGTTCAGCGAGGTGGGTCTGGGCGAGGGCACGGTGACCGCGGTGCCGGTGAACGACCCGTCTGCGGCCTCGGCGGCCGTGCCCGCGGTGGTGGCGGCATCCCCGGGACTGATGGACGCGCTCAGCGGCCATATTGTCACCGGACGCTGCTTCGACTCCGGACACGACCAGCGGGCCGACCGGGTCGCGGTGCTGGGCGTACGGGTCGCCGAGCGGCTCGGCGTGAGCCGGGTCGACCGGCAGCCGTCCATCTTCATCTCCGGCCTGGCCTACGCCGTGATCGGCATCGCCGACGACTTCCAGCGCAAGGCCGAACTGAAGGACTCCGTGATCATTCCGATGGGTGCCGGCCGCGAGGACTTCGGCGTCACCGCCCCCGGTGAACTGCAGGTGAAGATCGTGGTCGGCGCCGGCCCGCAGGTCGGCAAGCAGGCGGCGATCGCGCTGGCACCGGACGCACCCGAGAATATCGAGGTCGCGGCTCCGTCCGGACACAGTGAGCTGAGCACCAATGTGCAAGCCGACGTCAACATCGTCTTCCTGGTACTCGGCGTAGTTGCCCTGCTGGCCGGTGGGCTCGGCATCGCCAACGTGACCATGCTGTCCGTGCTGGAACGGGTCGGCGAGATCGGCCTGCGCCGCGCCGTCGGTGCGACCGGACGGCAGATCGCCGCGCAATTCGTCCTCGAATCAGTGCTGATCGGCCTGCTCGGCGGCCTGATCGGCGCATCCCTTGGGGTGTTCGCGGTCGTGGGTGTGGCGCTGATCCAGCAGTGGACCCCGATCATCGACCCGTGGCTGGCAGTTGCGGCGGCCGCGCTCGGCGCAGTCGTAGGCCTGCTGGCGGGCTGGTTCCCCGCACATCGAGCGTCCCGGGTGGAACCGGTGAACGCCCTGCGCGCCGGCTGAGGCCCGCGCGGCCCGAATCAGTCCGCGAACCGCCGTCCCGGCGCGGTCTCGATCACCGTGGTGCCGGCGAGGTGGTCGTAGATCGTCCGTCCGCTGCCCGCGAAGAGCGAGACGAGGTACGCCACCGGCACCAGCAGGCTGAGCACCGCACCGAGTTGCGCGTCCCAGCCGCCGCCGTACGCGACCGCGACCGCCCCGGCGTGACCGAGCGTCCAGGGCAGTCCCAGCTTGAGTAGATTGCGCAGCAGCGAGCGCGGCCAGGTGACCCGGTCGCCGGTGTCGGTACGCACCCGGAGGCCGAACTTCAGCTTCCCTGGGGTGGCTTCATAGCGTCCGCATTCGGCGAGGGTCAGTCCGAGCGTGACCGGCACGACGACGCACAGCAGCCCGATCAGGTTCTGCGCCAACGGCCCGACCGTGGCGGTCACTCCGGTGAGGTAGAGCGGGACGCCGACCGCGGCCACCACAGCTACCCAAAGCAGCATCAGCCCCAAGTCGACCAGGCCGGCCAGGACGCGACGCTTGGCGGTGGTGGACACGAGCCAAAGGCTAGCGCTGACCGTCCCCCGCGCTGTGGCGGCGCACAGCACACCGGTTATCCTTCGCGAATGCGCGAGTTCCACATCTGCACGGCAGCGCCCGGACCCGACTGGGTCTACGCGGGCTACCACGAGCTGGACGCCGCGATCAGCGTCGAGATGTACGACGAGGACAACTCCACCCCCACCGATCAGGTGCAGGCCTGGCACGCCGATCAGGTGCACGGCCGCAAGGCGCTGCTGCTGGCGTTGCCAGGGCCCGCACCGGCGGACGCACTGATCGGTCGCTACGGCCTGCCGGTTGTGCCCGCCGAGCCGGTCAAAGTGCTCGGGATCACCGAGATCTACCTGCCCACCACGGACAACCTGCACCTGCTGGACAACGTCTCGATCATGGTTCGGGCCGACCAGCGGCGCGCGGGCATCGGCGCAGCCCTCGCCCGCGAGGTGCGGCGGATCGCTGTCGACGAGGGTCGCGACACCATCGTCGGCTGGTCGCAGCACTCCCCCGGCGCCCCGGCGCGTGCGGACGATCTCGTCGGTCCGGACGGCGGCGGCCACGTGCCGCTCGACCACGTGTCCCGCTTCGCACTCGCCGCTGGTTACTCGCTGGCGCAGGTCGAGCGGCAATCCCGGTTGCTGCTGCCGCTGGCCCCGGAACTGCTGGCTCAGTTGCTGGCCGAAGCCGAAGCCAAGGCGTCCCCGGAGTACCGGGCGATCTCCTGGGCCGGCCCGACACCAGCCGAGCTCCGCGACGGCGTGGCCCGGATGCACGCCGCGCTCTCCACCGACGCACCGCTCGGTGACGTTGACTGGCAGCCGGAGATCTGGGACGCCGCACGCGTCCAGCAGATGGAAGAGCGGGTCCATCGCACTTCACGACTGCTGACCACCGTCGCGGTCGAGGTGGCCAGCGGAGATGTGGTCGCCTTGACCGACCTGCACCTGCCGAACGCGCATCCGCAGCGACTTGAGCAGGGCACCACGACCGTCGATCGAGCCCATCGTGGGCATCGTCTCGGACTCCTGGTGAAGGTGGCGAATCTGCAGCTCCTCGCCCAGACCCAGCCGGACGCAGTCCACGTCGACACCTGGAACGCGGGCGAGAACGAGTGGATGCTCGCCATCAACACCGCGCTCGGCTACCGCCGATACACCAACTTCGGCATCTGGCAAGCAAAGCTAGGTTGATCCGCTCGTCGATCGGCCGCGGCGCGAATCGCGTCCGATTGGCGGCGACACGCGGTGAGTGTCGCGATCGGCGTGCAGCGGACGCGATCTGTGCCGGGTTGTCGATCTGCGCCGGTTCTGGAGCCGGGGCAATTCGCCTCTGTGGGACGCCGATGCGGCGACATACCGCTCTTCCGGAACGATCCGACGTGATCCGTACCAGCCAATGACGGCTGCGCTTGGCTGAGCGGCGATCGCACCCCAACCCGACCAGATGGACGCGCTTTATCAGTCCGCCAGCGGGCCGAACTTCACCCCACGCGCGGTCAGTTCGGCTTCGCCGCCGTCCGCTGCGGTCAGCACCCATACCCCGGCCGGTGTGAGTGCGATCGTGTGCTCCCAGTGCGCCGCCACGGAGCCGTCCCTGGTCACCACGGTCCACTCGTCTTCCAGGGTCGCCGTGTTGGCCGAGCCCAGCGTGACCATCGGCTCGATGGCCAGGCAGATGCCTTTGGCGAGAAGCTCGCCACGTCCGGCGCGCCCGAGGTTGGGCACGTCCGGCGGCTGGTGCATGGCGGTGCCGATGCCGTGACCGGTGTACTCGGACACGATCCCGTACCCGACCGAATGACTGTGGATGCTGGTCTCGATGGCATTGGCGATGTCGCCGATCCGGCCGCCGATCCGCGCGGACGCGATCCCGGCCCACATTGCTTCCCGGGTCGCCTCGCTCAGCGCGGACGCTTCGGGTGACAGCTCGCCAACCCCGAAGGTGACGGCCGAATCACCGTGCCAGCCGTCAATGCTGACCCCGAAGTCAACGCTGACGAGATCTCCGGACGCCAACACCCGCTCCCCCGGGATGCCGTGCACGATCTCGGAGTTGACCGAGATGCAGGTGACGGCCGGGAACGGCGGCAGGCCGAACCCGCCGCCGTAGCCCAGGAATGACGACAGCGCTCCCGCAGCCGCGATCTGCTCGCGCGCGATCGCGTCCAACTCCGCGGTGGTGACGCCAGGCGCCGCGGCCGCGCGAACCGCGGCCAGCGTCCGGCCGACCACCAGGCCGGCCCGGCGCATCCGCCGAATCTGGTCCGCAGACTTCAGCTCAATTCCGGGTCGGCGACGCACGTCCGTCCTAGCCAGCCGTGAAGCTCAGGAGAGCTTGGCGTCGAGCGCAGCGGTGATCCGCTGGCCGACCTCTTCGATGCCGCCGATGCCGTCGACCTCGACCAGCAGGTCACGGTCGCGGTAGGTCTGCAGCAGCGGGTCGGTGGCCTCGGTGTAGATCACCATGCGGTTGCGGATGGTCTCGGCGTTGTCGTCGGCGCGGCCTTCGAGCTCGGCCCGCTTCAGCAGCCGATCGACCAGCACATCGGTGTCGGCGACCAGCGAGATCACGGCGTCGATGCCGGGGCCCTCGCCAAGCGCTTCGTCGAGGGCTTCGACCTGGCCGATCGTGCGGGGGTAACCGTCGAGCAGCCAGCCGTTGGCCGCGTCGGCCTCGGTGAGCCGGTCGGCCACGATCGCGTTGGTGATCACGTCCGGCACGTAGCCGCCGTCAGCCATGATCCGCGAGACCTCCTGGCCGAGCGGCGTCTGGTTCTTGACGTTGGCCCGGAAGATGTCTCCGGTCGAGATGGCCGGCACACCGTAGTGCGCGGCGATACCGGTGGCCTGGGTGCCCTTGCCCACTCCGGGGGGGCCCATGATGAGCAGTCTCATCTGAGGAATCCTTCATAGTTTCGTTGCTGCAATTGGCTCTGGATCTGCTTCACAGTGTCCAGACCGACTCCGACGATGATCAGGATCGAGGTACCGCCGAAGGGGAACTTGTTGTGCGTGCCCAGCAGGACGAACGCGATCGCCGGGATCAGTGCGACCAGGGCCAGGTACAGCGAGCCGGGCGCGGTCAGCCGCGACAGCACGTGTGCCAGGTAGCGCTCGGTGGGACGGCCGGCGCGGACGCCGGGGATGAAGCCGCCGTACTTCTTCATGTTGTCGCTGACCTCGACCGGGTCGAAGGTGATCGAAACGTAGAAGTAGGCGAAAGCTATGATCAGGACGAAGTAGAGCAACTCGTACACCCAGCTGCCTTGGGCGAGGTTCGCGGAGATCCAGGCCGACACCGGGTTCGGATTGTCCACCGTGCCCGGCTGGAACTGCGCGTAGAGCACCGGCAGGTAGAGCATCGAAGAGGCGAAGATCACCGGGATGACGCCGGCCTGGTTCACCTTGATCGGGATGTAGGTGGTGGTCCCGCCGAGCAACCGCCGACCGACCATCCGCTTGGCGTACTGGACGGGAATGCGCCGCTGCGCCTGCTCCATGAAGATGACGCCGGCCATCACCGCGAGGCCAACGGCCAGCACCAGGATGAACAGCAGCCAGCCCTGGGCGCCCTCGCGGCTCTCCTTGACCGACCACAGGGACGCGGGGAACTGCGCGGCGATCTGGGTGAAGATCATCACCGACATGCCGTTGCCGACGCCCCGGTCGGTGATCAGCTCGCCCAGCCACATGATCACGCCGGTGCCTGCGGTCATGGTCAGGATCATGGTGATGATCGCGAACAGGCCCTTGTCGTAGACCAGGTCGAGCGAGCAGCCCTGGAATAGGCCACCGTTGACCGCGAGGGTGACGAACGCGGTCGAGTTCAGCACTGCGAGCACCAGCGTCAGGTACCGGGTGTACTGGGTGATCTTGGCGGTGCCGGCCGCGCCTTCCTTCTTCAGCGCCTCCAACCGCGGAATCACCACGGTGAGCAGCTGCAGGATGATGCTGGCGGTGATGTACGGCATGATGCCCAGCGCGAAAATCGCCAGTTGCAGCAGCGCACCGCCGGAGAACAGCTGGATCATCGAGTACAGGCCGGCCGAGTCACCGCTGGTGGCCAGCGTGCGGCACTGGTCGACGTTCACAATGTTCACGTTCGGGGTCGGGATCACCGAGCCGAGGCGGAACACCGCGAGGATCATCAGGGTGAAGAGAATCTTCCTGCGCAGGTCAGGCGTCCGTAGCGCGTTCGCGAAGGCGGAAAGCATGAAGTGGACCTACTCCTTACATCTGCGATGGGACCTGCACGAGCGCAGCACCCGAATGCCTGCGGCGAACCGCGGGGGGACAACCCGGCAAACTCTATCAAGCCGTACGCCGGATCACGTATTCGGGCGCCGCAGCGGGGCCCGCGGTTTGATCAATGCAGCAGCTTCAGTCCGATGACGCCCGCGACGATCACGCCCAGCAGCAGGATGCGCAGCACCGAGACCGGCTCCTCGCCGGTGAACATGCCGTAGGCGACCGTGATCGTGGCACCGATTCCGACCCACACGGCATAGGCCGTCCCGGTGGGCAGCTCGCGCATCGCATAGGCCAGTCCGCCCATGCTGAACAGCAGGGCAACCCCGAAGATCACCGTGGGCAGCGGACGGGAGAAACCCTCCGACCGGCCGAGCGCAATGGCCCACACCGATTCGAGGATTCCGGACAACACCAGTACCAACCAGGACATCGATCAACCTTTCGAAGGCCGTCTTGTCGCGTTCCGGGTACGGCTCCCTCGTCCGGGATCCCAAGTCTGGGTTCAGCACCAGTTTGGCACGCTCGAATCAGAGCCGCCAAACCGGCGACCGACCCGGTCCGGGCGCACTCCCCGATCCGCACCGGAACGCAGTACGGCCCCCGGCTGCTGCCGGGGGCCGTACTGACAAGGCTGACTACAGTTCAGTGACCGAACCGCCGGCCTTCGCGATCTTCTCCTTGGCGCTGGCAGAGAACGCGTGCGCGCTCACCTGGACGGCCACCGTGAGGTCGCCGTTGCCGAGCACCTTCACCAGCTGACCGTCGCGGACGGCGCCCTTGGCCACCAGTTCGGCGGGAGTCACCTCGCCACCGGCCGGGAACAGCTCGGCGATCCGGGCCACGTTGACCACCTGGTACTCAACTCGG
>JAKOQD010000095.1 GCA_029778515.1 Actinomycetes bacterium | reverse complement strand
GTTCCTGGTTCCGCTGGGCCTGCACTGGCCGCTAAACGCGCTCATGCTGGCCAACATCGCCAGCCCGGCCACCGGCCACATGGACTTCATTCAGGGCCCGATGGGTTCGTGGAACTTCGCCTGTTTCGGCGCCACGGCCGGCGTCCTGCTGATCGCCGCACGCAACCGCAACCGGGAGATGCGCGAGGTTGCCACCGGCGCCCTCGCTGCGGGTCTGCTCGGTGGTATCTCCGAGCCGTCGCTGTACGGCATCCACCTGCGCTACAAGCGCATCTACCCGCGGATGCTCGTGGGTTGTGCGGTCGGCGGCATCCTCACCGGCCTGCTCGGCTGGTCCAGTGGCGGCGTGAAGACCGACGTGTTCGCCTTCACCTCGCTGCTCACCATTCCGGTGTTCACGCCGATGTGGGTGTACGTGATCTCGATCACCGCGGCCTTCGTCACGGCGATGGTCCTGATCGTGATCTCCGACTACCGCACCCCGGAGCAGAAGGCCGAGGAGGAGGCTGAGCGGGCGCAGGAGGCGGCCGATCTGGCTCTGGAGAAGGCTCGCCTTTCCGGTGCTGCTGCCCCGGTGGCGGCCGCGACCACCGCCGCGGTCGGTGGTGGTGTTGCCACCCTGGTGCGGACGGACGTCATCGGCGCCCCGGTCACCGGCCAGGTGGTGCCGCTGGAGCAGGTGAACGACAAGGTGTTCGCGTCCAAGGCGCTGGGTGAAGGCGTGGGTATCGTTCCGACGGACGGCCACGTGATCGCCCCGGTGGGCGGCGTGCTGATCACCGTCCCGGAGTCTGGCCACGCGTTCGGCATCCGCACCGATGACGGAGTCGAAGTCCTGGTGCACGTCGGCATCGACACCGTCCGGCTGGAAGGCAAGGGCTTCCAGGTGGAAGTCAAGGCCGACCAGCGGGTGGAAGCCGGTGACCTGCTGGCCAAGGTCGATCTCGACGTGGTGAAGTCGGCCGGTTACGACCCCACCACCATCGTGGTCGTGATCAACACCATGTCGCTCACCTCGGTGGCACCGCGAAACGCTGGCAAGGTGGGTCTCGGAGATCCGATCATTGACGTGAAACCGTGAGGGGAGTCGCCGTGATCGCCAAGCCCACCCGACGGGCGTCCCAGTTCGGTCCCGCCCGGGGCTGACGTGGAGATCGCGCGCGTCTTCAACAACAACCTCGTCCTTGCGCTGGACGAGGTCGGACGCGAGGTCATCCTGACCGGCCGTGGCCTGGGGTTCCAGGCCCGGCCGGGTCAGGTCGTTGATGCTGCGAAGGTCGTCCGGGTCTTCGTGCCGACGGACGGACGCGACCCTGACCACTTGGCGCAGTTGCTCGCCGGGATCCCGCCGGAGCACATCGCCCTGGTCGGCGCTGCCCTCACCGAGGTCGGCCTGGATCGGCTGGGCGGGAACCCTGCGCTGGTAATTGCGCTGGCCGATCACGTGAGTTTCGCGCTCAAGCGCGTGTCGGTGGGGATGGAGTTGGAGTATCCGCTGCTGGCCGAGGTGCAGCACCTCTACGCAGAGGAGTACGCCAAGGCGCAGGCGCTGCTCGCGGCCGTCAACGCCCGCAGCGCGGTCAAGTTGCCCGGCATCGAGGCGGTAGGGCTCGCGTTGCACCTAGTGAACGCGGGTTTCGCCACCGGTGACCTGTCCTACACCTACAAGATGACCGGCGTGATCCAGCAGATGGTCGCGGTCATCGAGCGCACCTTCGGTCTTGACCTGGACTCCGGCAGCGTGAGCGTCGGCCGGTTCATCACTCACCTGCGCTACCTCTTCGTTCGCATCCACAACCACAAGCAGCTCAGCCAGGAGCACTCGGACGTTGGCGCGGCGATCCGTGCGGCCTATCCGGACGCGGAGGCCTGCGCGTTGCGCCTGGCTGGCCTGCTGGAACTGCGGCTGGGCTCCAGGCTCACTGACGACGAAGTCTCCTATCTGGCCCTTCATGTGGCTCGCGTGACCGCCGACTTCTGAACTCCGCTGGATATCGGCTGGTCGCGCTTGTCGAGTCGGCTGTTGCCGGCGGGTTTCGACAAGCTCAAACCCGCACGCGGCACTCTCCGTGGTCACGCACCGATTCGTGGGAGGTTCAACCCGATTTTGACCGGTTATGAAGCCCGGTTTCCGGACCCGAGCCCGGTCAACCCAATTTCTGCGGGTTATGAAGCCCGATCTGGCCTACATAACCTGTCGTTTTCGGGTTGAACCGTTCGGCGGTGCGGCCGATGCCTTCATAACCGGTCGGAATCGGGTTCAAACCCGCGGACTGCGTTGACCGGGCTCCGGGACGCCGGTGTCCCGGTGCGCAGGCTTTCGTTCAGCAGGAGCGGTCGGCGGTGAACGAAGGTGCGCAGCCCTGCCCCTTCCCGACCCCGGCCTTTGCGGGCAGAGTTGGGACTGCCCACCACAACGCGCCTAAAAGGAGAGCTGGAGTGAAGAAACTGATCAACGATCCGGCCAATGTTGTTGCCGAGACCCTCGCTGGTTTCCAGGCTGCACACGCCGACCTCGTTACCGTCCATTTCGATCCTGACTACGTGGTTCGCGCCGACGCGCCAGTTCAGGGCAAGGTCGGTCTGGTGTCCGGCGGCGGATCGGGCCACGAGCCGCTGCACGCCGGCTACGTTGGCAAGGGCATGCTCGACGCGGCCGTCCCCGGGGCGGTCTTCACCTCCCCGACCCCCGACCCCATCCTTGAGGCCACCAAGGCCGTCGACGGTGGCGCGGGCGTCCTGCACATCGTGAAGAACTACACCGGCGACGTGCTCAACTTCGAGACCGCAGCCGAGATGGCCGAGATGGAGGGCATCACCGTCAAGGCGATCGTGGTCAACGACGACGTTGCCGTCGAGGATTCCACCTGGACCGCGGGACGCCGCGGCGTCGCGGGCACCGTCCTGGTTGAGAAGATCGCCGGTGCGGCCGCCGATCGCGGCGATGACCTGGACGCCGTCCTGGCCGTCGCGGAGAAGGTCAACGCGCAGGTGCGTTCGATGGGTGTCGCGCTCACCGCGTGCACCGTGCCGCACGCCGGCAAGCCGTCCTTCGACCTAACTGAGGAGGAGATCGAGATCGGCATCGGCATCCACGGCGAGCCTGGCCGCCACCGTATCCCGATGGCTCCGGCGGACTCGATCACCGACCAGCTGGTCGACCCGATCCTGACCGATCTTGCGGCCCCGTCCGGCTCGAAGGTGCTGCTGTTCGTGAACGGTATGGGTGGCACCCCCGAGGCCGAGCTCTACATCGTCTACAACCACGCCCGCAAGCGCCTCGAAGACGCCGGGATGGAGGTCACCAGGTCGCTGGTCGGCAACTACATCACCTCGCTGGAGATGCAGGGCTGCTCGATCACCGTCCTGCTGCTGGACGACGAGCTGACCGCCCTTTGGGACGCTCCGGTCTACACCCCGGCCCTTCGTCGTGGGCTCTGAGCCGGTGAGTGAAACGCTGTCGGTGGCCTGGGCGCTCGCGTGGATTCGCGGCGCCCAGGCCGTCCTGGCCGACCACCGAATGGAACTGATCGACCTCGACCGTGCCATCGGTGACGGCGACCATGGCGAGAACATGGACCGCGGCTTCAAAGCGGTCGTGGCCAAGCTCGACCCCGCGTCCGGGAACCCGGAGCCGGCGTCGGTGCAGGACGTGCTGAAGCTGGTCGCGTCCACCCTGATGTCGACTGTCGGCGGTGCTGCCGGTCCGCTCTACGGGACGGCGTTCCTGCGTGCGGCCAAGGCTGTCGACGGCGAGGTGGACGCGGACGCAGTCGTCGCGCTGATCGCCGGCGGGCTGGAAGGGATCGTTGCCCGCGGCAAGGCGACCACCGGTGAGAAGACCATGGTGGACGCCTGGACCCCGGCCCACGAGGCGGCCAAGGAAGCTGCCCTTGCGGGGGCGGCACCGGCGGCCGTGCTCCGGGCAGCAGCGGACGCAGCCACAGCCGGTGCGGAAGCGACCATCCCGATGCTCGCCACTAAGGGACGTGCGTCCTATCTCGGCGAGCGATCGATCGGGCACAAGGATCCGGGCGCCACGTCCACGGCCTACCTGTTGGATGCTGCCGCGAAGGCCGCCGGAGCATGAGCGTCGCCTTTGTGATCGTCTCGCACTCGGACAAGTTGGCCGAGGGCGTGGTCGACCTCGCTGGTCAGATGGCCCGTGACGTGCAGTTGCGGGCTGCCGGGGGCACCGACGACGGTCGCATCGGAACCTCCTTCGACAAGGTGTCGGCTGCGGTAGCCGAGTTGCGTGCGTCCGGTCACGATGTGGCGATCCTCACCGATCTCGGCTCGGCGAACATGACAGTCGAAGCGGTGGTCGACTTCCTCGAACCCGAGGACGCGGCCCACGTCCGTTTCTGCGACGGCCCACTGGTCGAGGGTGCCGTCGCCGCCGCGGTCACCGCCCAAGTGGGCGGCGACCTGGACGCCGTCCAGGCAGCAGCGCGCGCCCGCGAGCTGTTCGGCTAGGCCCGACAAGTTCCGTCCGCCCAACTTCGCTCCCGAATGGGACCCTCGCTCCCGAACTATCGGGAGCGAGGGTCCCATTCGGGAGCGAAGTCGATAAGCTGCGGCAAAGGGGGCGCGCGTGGGCTTGGATCAGATCCTGTTGTTGGGGTCTGTCGTCCTGCTCGTATCGATCGGCGCTGCGCGGCTCGGCACCCGGTTCGGGTTGCCATCGCTGCTGCTCTTTCTTGGACTCGGCGTGCTCGTCGGCGAACTCGGGCTGGACTTCAACGACGCAGATCTTGCCCATTCGTTGGGGTTCGCGGCGCTGGTGCTGATCCTCGCCGAAGGTGGTTTCACCACCAAATGGGCCGAGATCAGGGGCGCCCTACCCGCGGCGATCCTGCTGGCCACGGTCGGGGTGGGCGTCTCGGTGGCCATCGTGGCCGCCTTCGGGCATTTCGTCCTCGGGCTCAGCCCAGCCACCGCCGTCCTCCTGGGCGCGATCACTTCTCCCACGGACGCGGCCGCGATCTTCTCCGTGCTCCGAAAAGTGCCGCTCCCGGCCAAGCTCCGGGCCACAATTGAAGCCGAATCCGGCCTCAACGACGCCCCGATCGTGCTCCTGGTTGCGACCGCGACCAGCTGGGCGCTCGGCCAGGGCGTCGAAGGCGGGCCGGTCTGGATGGTCACCCTGATCGTGCTCGAACTCGCCGGCGGTGTCGTCCTTGGCGCAGCGCTGGGGTGGGTCGGCGTCCAGGTGCTGCGGAATATCGCACTGCCGGCGTCCGGGCTCTATCCACTGGCCGCACTCGGCTGGGCGGTGCTCTCCTACGCGCTGGGCAGCTCGCTGCATCTGTCCGGGTTCGCGGCCGTGTACGTGACCGCACTCGTCCTCGGCCACGGTGAATTGCCGCACCGGCATGCAACCCGATCGTTCGCCGAAGGGGTGGGCTGGATCGCGCAGATCGGCCTCTTCGTGATGCTCGGCATGCTCGCCGACCCGTTCCGGGTCACCTGGGCGAACGTGCTGGCCGGCGTCGCCGCCGGGGCGGTGCTCACGTTCGTCGCCAGGCCGTTGTCAGTGCTGGTCTGTATGGTCTGGTTCCGGACGCCCTGGCGCGAGCAGGCCTTCGTGTCCTGGGCCGGGCTGCGCGGTGCGGTGCCGATCATCATGGCCACCGTCCCACTGGCTGCCGGCGCGCCCGGAGCCAGCCAGGTATTCGACATAGTCTTCGCGTTCGTGGTGGTGTTCACACTGCTGCAGTCGCCGACCCTGCCCTGGGCGTCGCGGCTGCTGAAGGTCTCGACGGGCGAGGACGCCACTGACGTCGAGGTCGAATTCGCCCCGCTGGACAACATCCGCGCCGACATGATGCAGGTGCACGTCTCGGAGGGCTCGCGGCTGCACGGGGTCACCGTCCGCGAGTTGAGGCTGCCGAAGAACTCGGTGATCTCGCTGATCATCCGCGACAACGAGCCGTTCACGCCCAGCGGCGAGCAGATCGTCCGGGCCGGTGACGACCTGCTGATCGTGACCAATTCCCAAGACCGGCGCAAGGTCGAACAGCGCCTGCGCAGCATTTCCGTGGGCGGACGCCTGGCGCGCTGGCAGGACGGCTAGCCTCCGGAGCCTCGGCTACTTGGTGGGAGTTGGGCTGGCGGAAGGTGTCGCACTGACCCTGGGCAGACAGATCGGGCCGTCGACGGGGACGCTCCCGGCGATCTTGGTGGCCCGCTTGGTCTTGTCGTGGAGGATTACGTCAACCACGTGGTCGGCACGTCCGTCGCCCTCGGCGACCGCGTCCGCGAAGTACTGCTGGACGAGCTTGACCTCGGGATCGTCGGGCGAGTTGCCGATGATCACGGTGTTCACCACCGCACGCTCGCTGTTTCCAGTGCGGATCACCCGGAAATCGTGACTGTTCAGGTAAAGCTTGGTGAGGCTCGCGGCCTTCGGAGCGGTGCCTCCGTTGAACACCCGCACGGTGACCTTCCGCGGGGTGAGCTCATCGCCGACGTCGGTCATCACACAGGCCTCGCCGCTCGGCTTGGTCGAGCCCATGGTCGCGTTTTCATAGCCCCACTTGGCGCCGTAGCCGAGGATCGCGAGCAACACGATCAGCGTGACCGGGGTCTTGATTGCCCGGATGAACTGCCGCACGGGTGCTCCTGCTGTCTGTGGACGAACTGTCCGACCAGCCTACTTGAGTTCCAGAACCCGGGCGTGCACGGTCTGGCGCTGCTGCAACGCGGCGCGCAGGGCCCGGTGCAGCCCGTCCTCGAGGTAAAGCTCGCCCTGGAACGCCACGACATGGGCGAACAGGTCGCCGTAGAAGGTGGAGTCCTCTTCGAGCAGGGCGTCGAGGTCGAGCGTCCGCTTGGTGGTGACCAACTGGTCGAGCCGTACCTGCTGCGGTGCGATCGCAGCCCATTGCTTGGGCACGTAACCGTGCTCCGGGTAGGGACGGGAGTCGCCGACGCGCTTGAAGATCACCCCTTCAGCTTACGTGCCGAGCCTCCCGAGCTTGAACGGAAAGGGGACGGTTCTCTTTCCATCCAACTTGTCCACAGGGATGCGGCGACGAATCGGGCGACAGCCTGTGGATAACCTGAACGAAAAAGGAACCGTCCCCTTTCGTTCAGCGGCCGGTGCCGCCGTAGACGACCGCATGCTCGTCGGAGTCGAGGCCGAAGGCGGTGTGACCGGCGCGGACGGCGCGGTCGACGTCGTCGATCGCCACCACGACCGAGATGCGAATCTCAGAGGTGGAGATCATGCCGATGTTCACGTTCGCCTCAGCGAGGGCCCGGAAGAAGCGCGCGGTGACGCCGGGGTGCGAGCGCATGCCGACGCCGACCACGGAGACCTTGCCCACCTGGTCGTCGTAGAGCACATCCAGGAAGCCGATCCGCTCCTGCACTGCGCGCAGCGCGGCGATCGCCTTGTCGCCGTCCTGCTGCGCGAGGGTGAAGGAGATGTCGGTGGCCTGCTCCTGCACGCGGGACACGTTCTGCACGATCATGTCGATGTTCACGTCGGCTTCGGCCACCACGGTGAAGATCTCGGCGGCCTCGCCGACCCGGTCGGGGACCCCGATGATCGTGATCTTCGCCTCGCTGCGGTCGTGCGCGATGCCCTCGATCAGCGGCTGCTCCATGCCTGACTCCTCGTAGTTGATGTCCTTGACCCACGTCCCGGGCTTGTCCGAGAAGGACGAGCGCACATGGACGGGTACGTGCTCGCGGCGGGCGTACTCCACGCAGCGCAGATGCAGGATCTTGGCGCCGTTGGCTGCCATCTCGAGCATGTCCTCGTAGCCGATCTGCGGAATCTGGCGCGCGCCCGGCACGATCCGGGGATCGGCGGTGAAGATGCCGTCCACGTCCGAGTAGATCTCGCAGTAGGCGGCGTCCAGCGCTGCGGCCAGTGCGACCGCGGTGGTGTCGGACGCGCCGCGTCCCAGCGTGGTGACGTCCTTGGTGGTCTGGGAGACACCCTGGAAGCCGGCCACGATCACAATGTCGCCGTCCTCGAGCGCCGAGACGATGCGTCCCGGGGTGATGTCGATGATCCGGGCGTCGCCGTGCGTCCCGGTCGTGATCACGCCGGCCTGTGAGCCGGTGAACGACCGGGCGTCCGCGCCCAGGTCGTTGATCGCCATCGCCAGCAGCGCTGCGCTCATCCGCTCGCCGGCGGTGAGCAGCATGTCCAGCTCACGCGGACGCGGGTTCGGCGAGACCTGCTGGGCGAGGTCCATCAGGTCGTCGGTCGTGTCGCCCATGGCCGAGATGACCACGACCACCTCGTTGCCCGCGGACTGGGTGGCCACGATCCGGCGCGCGACCCGCTTGATGCTCTCGGCGTCGGCGACCGAGGAGCCGCCGAACTTCTGTACCACCCGCAACTTGTCGTCTCCTGTGTGTTTGTCCGAGGCGCTCTGCGCCGCCCGGAGCCGGTATTACTTTGCCAGAGCGGCGACGTGCTGCCCAGCCTTGCCCATGCTCGCTGGACGGCGTCCGTGGTTGCGCCGGGTGCCGTCGGATGGGTGAACGTACGATGGCTGGGTGAGCCAGACCACACCGGACGAATCCCAGGGCAGTTGGCAGCAGCCGCCGTTCGCCGCAACGAACGATCCCAATCAGGCCCCCGTCGTCAGCGGGCACGTGGTGGTGCCGGGCGAGGCGCCGCCCGCGCCCAGCGTGCTGGAGTCAACGCTGAACGTGGTTAATGGCGTGATCTGGCCGATCGCGATCTTCCTGGGGATTCTCGGCATTGGTTCGTTCATCGGCAACATTTTCATGGCCGTGATCGCGAGCATCGTGCTCGGTCAGATCACCAAGGAGCTGAGGCGTCGCCGCCGGCCCGCCGAGCTGGGCGGTCCTCCGTCCGACCTGCGCTGACCTGTCCGGTGCCCCGGGTCGTTGCGGCGACTGCGCGATTCAGCCCGCCGCCGGAGCTCGTGGCCGGTCGCGTCGATCAGGATGCGCGTCCCGCCCCCGGCCGAGAACCAGGGTTGAGCGCCGAGGACTAGCCCCTAAGGCTGGCGCTCAGAGTCCGAGGCTGGCTCTCGGTGATCGGACGGGCTCTCGGTGATCGGACGGGCCGGGACCGGTCGGTGCGCGAGCTCAGTTCACGACCTCGGGCTCGATGATGTCCGGACGCCGAGCGGCGCGCACGCCGTCAACGGTGAGCACGACCACAGCCAGCCAGACCAGCCCGAATCCCAGCCAGCGGGCGAGCGGCATCTCCTCGTGGTTCACCCACACCCCGAGCGCGAACTGGATCACCGGCGTGAGGTACTGGATGAAGCCCATCATGCTCAGCGGGATCCGGCTGGAGGCGGCCGCAAACATCAGCAGCGGGATCGCGGTCACCGCGCCGGCGAGCGTGAGCGCGACGGTCAGTCCTGGCCCGTGGGCCAGGTAGGCACCGTGTCCGCTGGCCTGCAGCCAGACCAGGTAGGCCAGGGCGACCGGGGCCAGCATGGTGGTTTCGACGGTGAGCCCGACCAGCGGTGAGACGCGTCCGCCCACCTGCTTCTTGACCAGGCCGTAGATGCCGAAGGTGACCGCCAGCGACAGTGCCACCCACGGGATCTGGCCGTAGCCGACCGCGATCACCACCACTGCAAGGATGCCGATCGCCACTGCAACCAGTTGGGCGCGGCGCAGCTTCTCGCCGAGGACGAAGACCGCCAGCGCTACCGTGAACAGTGGGTTGATGAAGTAGCCGAGCGCAGCGTCCACGATGTGGTTGTTCAGCACGCCCCACACGTAGATCAGCCAGTTGGCGCTGACCAGGACGCCGGCCAGGGTCAGTCGCCAGAACAGCTTCCGGTCGGCGACGACTGCCCGCAGATGCGTCCATTCGCGCCAAACCAACACCCCGGCCAGGCAGAACACGTTGGTCCAGACGAGCCGGTGGCCGATGATCTCCACCGGGTCGGCCGCGCTGAGCAGGTGGAAGTACAGCGGGAACGCACCCCACAGGAGGTAGGCGAGGAAAGCCAGCAGGAGTCCGCGGGAGTCGAGCTTGGCTTGGTTGGCGTCCGGCACCTGAACACCCTAGTCCCGCACTGCGGACGCGAAACAGCCGGCTCATCCCAGGGTGGGCCGGCTGTTTCGTGCGTGCGGGCTGATCAGTGCGCGACGACCTCCGCCACGCCGGCTCCGGTCAATGAGCGGACCTCCATCTCGGCCTGCAGTTCCGGATCGGCCGGCGACCTCGAGGTGAGCGTCCCGATGATGCCGGCGAGGAAGGCCAGCGGCAGCGCCACGATGGTGGGGCTGGTCAGCGGGAACCAGGCCACCGGGTTGGTCCAGGTCGGGCTGGAGATGGCCGGGCTGAACACGATCAGCAGGATCGAGCCGAGCAGTCCGGTGTAGATCGACCAGACCGAGCCCCGTGTGGTGAACCGCTTCCAGTACAGGGTCATCAGGATTGAGGGCAGGTTGGCGCACGCTGCCACCGCGAACGCCAGCGATACCAGGAACGCGATGTTCTGGCCGTTGGCCGCGATGCCACCGACGATTGCCAGCACGCCGATCACCACAGCGGTGATCCGGGCTACCTTCACCTCCTGCGCAGGGTCGGTCTTTCCCTTCTTCAGCACGGCGTTGTAGAAGTCGTGCGCATCAGCAGCGCCTGCGCCAGCTTCGCCATCGCTTCGACGGACGCCCGGATGCCACCGGCCGGGCCGAGGCTGACTCCGACCCAGGGCCGGGTGGGGCGTCGCCCAGCCGATCCAGGGACCGAGGTCGGTAGCAGTTC